>NZ_JASVEJ010000027.1:0-41361 GCF_030285425.1 Geitlerinema calcuttense NRMC-F 0142
GAAGGGAGTTGGGAGTTGTTCTAGATACTGACTCAGCACACCGCCACGCGGAAGCCAGCTACAGCACTTTCGACTTAGCTAGCACTAACTTTCCCACTTAGCCTACTGGTACGCACCAAACTAACGCAACAGCACTCAGCACTCTTGAAATCCCCCCAACCTCTTCTATACTCAGCACTCAGCACTTTCCACTCAGCACTAACTTCCCCCATCCCCCCACCCTCTTCTATACTCAGCACTCTAGTTGGGTGCTAATTCAGTATTAATCTCATTGAGGGGGCGAGGTTTTAACTCGACAGACTCATTACGGGGGAGAAGGTTAAAGACTTCTCGCATGACATCATCAACTTTTTCAAAGGCGACTTGACCTTTGTGATTGAAGACGACCTCTCTTTGAGAATTTAACACCAAAGTTTGGGGTACAACACCGTCATAGTAGTAATCTGGATTTGACGGATCGTTGGTTTTGGTGAGAGATAGGGTATCGACATTCACCGGGATAAAAATGGCAGCCCGTCCGTAAAAGGCTTGTAATTGAGAAACGACGATGGCGAATTGCTTGCAGTCGCGGCTGTCATCAAGATAGTACACCAGCAGGATCGGTTGCTCTCGTTTGAAGGCTTCGGGTAATGTTAAGCGGGCGGGAACTAAACCCCCATTTCCCCCATATAGGGCGAAAATATTACCATCAAAGCGATCGTCATTGAGTCCGGCGAGGGCTGGTGGAGTCCCTAAGAGTTTTAGCCAACTGATGAGGGCGATCGCAACTAGTAAAACCAGAATTCGCAGGGAACGCAACCCAAAAAAGGGATTAAAAGACAAATTCATATCGATTGGGGGCTGTTGAACCTCTAGATTTGCTCGATCTCTAGTTTGGCATTGAAGCGGGCCTGCAACACACGTAAACTTTTCTGAGCAAGATCCCGAAGACCTCTAGAATCAGGTGTATCAATTGAATGTCCGTAATCAATTGGGAATGGCGATCGCTTCTGTTGGCAAGACGCTACGATGATTGAGGGACTGCAAGTTTGTCGATACTGAACCGAATATTTAATCGATCGTCTAAGCCTGCTAGGTTGGGTCTTAAGGATTGTTCCGGCACCATGAATACTGATGAAATTCAAACTCTAGGCGCGTCTTTACGGCGCATTAGTCAAAAGTTACTCAAAAAAGACTCAGCCAGCCAAATCTTCCGAGTTTGGTACCAAGGAGGCGAACCCTACTTTGATATCTTCTTCGATCTTCATGGGGAGGACATCCTGTGGTTTCAGTTTACCCTGCGCGGTCAGTCCATTACCTGGGAAAAGAATAAACCCGGTTTGGAGACAGGCTTCACCCACGAAAACCAAATTGAAGCGGCTAAGTATCCCGCTAGCAAACTGATTGAAACCGAAAATCGGGCAGACTGCCAGTTTATCCAACTCGCCTGTGCTATTCTGCAAACTCGTACAGACGAAGCACCTTTTGTCAAAGCGATCGCCTTACTTGAAAATGAAATCCCTTGTACAGGTTAAATTGCTGGCCCCAAAACCCGAAAATCCCCGTCAATTAATGCTAAGACTGATTAGAGCTTTCGAGTTTGGTTATGAATAACCCCATTCAACACGGGATTCTTCTGGGCGATCGCTATCGGATTGTACGCGAATTAGGACATGGCGGTTTTGGTCGCACTTACCTCGCCGAAGATACCAACCGTTTTAACGAACCTTGCGTCCTTAAAGAATTTGCCCCCAAAGTCCAAGGAACCTATGCTTTGCAAAAAGGGCAAGAACTCTTTGAACGCGAGGCTGGGGTTCTCTACAAGCTGCAACACGCGCAAATTCCCCGCTTCCGGGAGTTGTTCCGCGCCAAGCTGGGAAATGAAAGCTATCTGTTTCTCGTCCAAGACTTTGTAGAGGGCAAAACCTACCGCGCCCTTCTCGACGCCCGCAAGCAGCAGGGCATGGTTTTTAACGAAAATGAGGTGCAACAACTTTTAGTGCAACTGTTGCCCGTTTTATCCTACATTCACGCCCTAAATGTCATCCACCGGGATATCTCGCCGGATAACTTGATGTTGCGCCATGCCGATTTATTGCCCGTATTAATCGATTTTGGGGGCGTTAAACAGGTGGCGGCGACCGTTGAATCGCAATTTACCGAAGCGGCTGTCCATGCTTCGCCCACTGCAACCCGACTGGGTAAAGTCGGATATGCCCCAGACGAACAAATGCACATGGGGCTAGTGTATCCCCATAGCGACCTCTATGCCCTAGCCGTCACCGCGATCGTACTGCTGACAGGCAAAGAACCCCAACAACTCATTGACCCCTATACGCTGCGTTGGAATTGGCATAGCCAAGCGCAGATTAGCCCCAAACTTAGGGAGATTTTGGATCGAATGCTGGCGCAGCGCCCCGCCGACCGTTTTAGCAGCGCCCAAGCCGTCTTACAAGCCTTGCGCGGAGAATATATTTCCCCCGCGCCTGCGCCTGCACCTTCCGCGCCGCCCTACACCCAACCCCCGCCGACCGCAGCCACTGAGGCCACTCAGGCGATGTATCCCCCCGTCTCTCCTGCTTCCGCACCGCTACCCCCCGCGAAGAAAGGCGGGATCGGTCAAGTTCTGGTTATCCTTCTGCTTTTGGTTGGGGCGGGTGGTATGGGTTGGTGGGGTGCAAATGCGTGGTTAGACCTTCAGAATAGACCGGACGATCCGGAAACCCCGATCGTAGAGGAACCTTCACCCCCGCCACCAGAAGATCCGCTTTCGGAAACTGAAATTCAGCGTAAAGAAGCCTTGCGCCAGCGGCGGGAACGGTTGGGAATTGACCGCAATTTTTATGTTGGTTTGGTGAATCGCGAGTTTTATAATGAGAATCCCCAATTGGGCGATCGCCAACTCACGTCTAACCCGGAAGATGCCGAACTGCGGGCGCAATGGGATCGAATTGCTTCAGAACTTCTCGATCGTTTAGAACCTTTGAGTTCTCAGGCGCGTCAGCGTTTGGGGAGTTTTAGCAGCAGTGATATTGACCGCTGGCGAGCCGAAATCAACCAGCGCCACTTGGGAAGCCGTTCTCTCAATGACCTCACAGACGCCAGGTTTAAGGCTTGGTTTGGGTTCCTCCCCTTAGATGAATTTGCCAATGCGGCGGCTTTTTTGAGAAGTCCCTACGGGCAAATTTGGCAGGCGATCGCATCGGACTACGTGCAAGCCATTGCTCAAGGAACCGCCCTAGAACGAATTACCTTTAACCAGGGAGAAACCGGAACCACGGTGAGGGGCAGCTTGCAACCGGGCGAAGGTAAAGCCTATGTTGCTCAGTTAGCGAACGATCAAGTCCTGCGAGTGAACTTACAAGCCCCCAACCAAGCCACGCTGCTATCGGTTTATCCCCCCTCCGGCAGCGATCCGGCCTTACTCGAAGATTCTGTAGAAACCTCACTGACGGTTTCCCCAACCAAGCAAGGCTTCTACGAATTTGTGGCGATCAATCAGGCTTTAGATCCCATTGACTATCAACTAACCATTGAAGCCCAAAATTTGCCATCAGCATCCCCACCCCCTGCAACGACGCCTTAATCCCTAGGCCTCCCTAGTTTTCGGCGTGAACTGCAAATATAAACAGGGAATGACGATCAGGGCAATCATCGTGGAAGCTATCAAGCCAAAAATAATGGTACTGCAAAGCGGCATCCACCGAGGCGAACTGAGGGCTAGCGGAACTAGACCAATAATGGTGGTGACGCTAGTGGTCAGAATGGGGCGCAAACGGTCAGCGACTCCATGCGCCGCCGCCTTACGGACCGTCATCCCCGCTTGTCGATAGCCGTTCATCGTGTCTACCATGACGATCGCATTATTCACCACAATACCCACCAGGGCGATAATGCCAATAAACGCCGAGAACGAAAACGGAATCCAAGCCAGGAAAAAGCCGCCAAAGGTGCCAATTAGCGCCAATGGAATCGTAATCAAAATAATGATGGGCTGGCTAAACGAGTTAAGCTGCAAGACCAGAACCGCAAAGACTAAAAAGATGGCAAGCATCAAGGCAAGTCCTGCCGATCCAAAGGTTTCGGCTTGATCGGCGGCTTCCCCTGCAAAAGCATAGCTGTAACCCCTCGGCCAAGCGGTCTGAACTTCATCTAACAGGGGTCTGGCATCGGCGAGAATTTCCCCTACCGTGCGGTTTGCCGTTTTAGAGAGTACCGTCACCGTCCGTTGGCCGCCTCGGTGAGTAATGGACAGCGGCGCTTGACCTTGGACGGCATTCACCACCGCGATCGCAGGTACTACCGGCCGATCCGGGTTGGAACCAAAGAAGCGTACCAGCGATAACTCATCCCGGCGAGTCGGTCCGCCAACTGCACCATTCCGAGAAGGCCAGGCCGTACTCAGGCGAATCTCAATATCTTCCTGGTTGCCACCGATAACAAAGTTACCGACATCGGTCGCGCTCATATAATAGCGGGCTTGGGTGGCAATGTCTTCCTCGCTGAGGCCGTAGAAGTCGAGATCCTCCCGTCGGGGAATAAGCTGCAAGTCAGATTGAAGATTGCCTAAATTGTCGCGCACGTCGGCCGTACCGGGAATTTGTCGCACCAGGTTTTGCACCTGGTTGGAGATTTGGCGCAACTCGGTCATATCGCTGCCCGTAATTTCGATTTGAATCGGATCTCCCGTCCCCGTGGTGCTTTCAGTGCTGACGAATAGCTGCGCGCCGGGATACTTTTGCAGCACTGAGTTGAGTTCGACTCGCAAGTCATTGGCGATCTCTTGGGAGACGCGATCGCGATCGCCTTCGGGAACCAAAATCGCGGAAAACCCTAGCAAGTAACTCCCCTCAGTAGGCTGAAGCGTACCCGGACTCACCAGGGTGCTGCTTTGCCCGACATATTTAATCGCGTTGTCTAGGTAATCTTTTTGACGCAGAATTTCCCCTAAGTCGTCTGCCACGATTTTAGAGGAGGCTAGGGTTGTGTTCGGCGGTAGCTCAACGTTGATACTCATTTTCAGACTATCTTCTTCAGGAAAGAAGACGGTCGGAATTTGGGTAAAGGCTAATACAGCGGTGACAAATAGCATCAGGGCAAACAGCATCCAAGCTCTCGCCGTGGTTTTGTTACGCACCGTATAGGTTAAGCTCCAGCGGACAAAACGTTCTGAAGCGGCTTCGCTGAGGCGATCGACGCGAGACTTTTTGCGGTTCTTGATATCGCCGAGTAAAAAGCGGGAGAGGGGAATATCAATCAAAAGGGCGATCGCAAAACTCAAGAGCAAACAAATCACCGCCGTCAGCGGTAGCAACCGAATAAACTTACCCATCGTGCCGCCAATGGCAAGCAGCGGCGTCATTGCCAAAATTGTTGTTAACTGACCCGCAAAGGCAGGCGCAGCATAGGTTTTAACAGTTTTCAGCGCCGCCCGATCGAAGCTCAACCCAGAAGCAAAGATCGCTTCATGCATCCCCTCCATCATCAAAATGAAGACATCCACCAGCAGCCCCAAAGCCAACACCATGCCGATCAGCACCATGTTGTTGAGGGTTGAACCCATCAACCACAACACCGCCAGCGTGCCTAAAAAGGTCAGGGGAATCGAGAGTCCGGCAATCAGCGCCTCCCGCCAAGTGAGGGCCACAAACAGCACGGCAAACACCGCCAGCATCGCCTGGATGGCATTACTAAACAGGTTGCCCAGTTGCTCCCAAATAATTTCCGAGTCGTCCGCCGTAACCAGATAGTCCATCCCCAGCGGCCACAGATTGGGATCGCCCTTGGCTGCTTCCAGATCCGCCAAAACCGCATCCACGACTCGAATCGTATCCTGTCCCGGCACCTTCTTCACCGAGACGCTGACCACCGATTCATACTCGACCCCAGCAATGCTAATCTCCGCTAGGGTATTTTCGGGTTCCAGTTCCCGGCGAATTTCTGCTAATTCTGAGAGGCGGACGATCCGCCCGTTCAGCCGGGTTATGGGTAGATTCCGTAACTCTTCCAGTTGCCGAAATCGACCGTAAAAGCGGACTTGGGTGCCAATGGTATCGCTTTCAATCTCATCAAGCGGCATATCGCTATTGGCAGTGCGAATCCGGTTCGCCACCGTCATCGGCGAAATGCCTAGGGCTGTAAGCTGATTGGGGTTCATCAACACCTGAACCACCTCATCGCGGGCCCCGCCAAGCGTCACCTCTGTCACCCCCGCCACTTTCTCTAGGCGATCCTGAATTTGGTGGGCTGCTTGACTCAGAACCACTGGGTCTAAGTCGCCAAAAAGTGCCACGGTGAGAATCGGCGCATCCGTTACTGAAATCGACTGTACGGCGGGTTGGTCTGCCTCTCTGGGGAGGTTGGGTTCGGCGCGAGAAACGGCATCTCGCAACCGTTGCATGGAGCGATCGACATCCGCATCGGCTTGGAATTCAGCGTTAATGAGTGAAAAGCCGCTAAAGGAGGCGCTGTCTAAGGTTTTTAGCCCTTCTACGGATTGAATCTCTTTTTCGAGTTCGTTCGTAACTTGTTGCTCAATCGTTTCCGGGTCGGCTCCGCTCCAGGTGGTGGTGACAGTGGCGATCGCTAAGGCAATATCGGGGTTAGACTCCTTAATCATGGAGGCATAGCCCAACAGTCCCCCAACCCCCATCAGCAGGGTGAGCAAGATCCCAAAGACGGTTCGCAGAAAGAAAAAGCGGGTTAGGGGCGAGACGGAACGAACCTGCTCAGGGCGGTCGCCATTCAACGATAAATTACTTTGACCCATCTAAGATTGTTCTCCGGTGTGAGGTGAAACGCTCGGAATGACTTGCACCCTAGCCCCATTGACTAGACCGCTTTGTCCTTCTGTCACCAACTGTTCTCCAGCCTGGACGCCGCTGAGAATTTCGCGCCGATCGAAGCCTTCAATGCCTAGCTCAACCTGGCGTTGCTCGACGGTATTCGTCTCTGGATTCACCGCAAAGACATAAGGCACCCGGTCGCGAAAGGCGATCGCATTCAGCGGGACGACCACAGTATCGGCCTGCTCGGCTACCGCAATCCATAGGGTAACGCTGGCCCCATGTTGGAGATTGGCCGACCCGCTAGCGATTCGAGCCGTTGCCTGAATCGCTCGGTTGCCGGGACTCACCGCCGGATTCACCGCGTAGATGCTGCCCTGAATCTCGGCTAGTTCGGTGAGGCTAACGCCCGACTGCCCCGCTTGAGGCGCTTCCGTGACGAGGACCGTACTACCGGGACGAACGCGATTCCCGTAGGGGATCGCTTCGCGAATCGCTCATCCCTGCCGACAGGTCAGCCACCACCTCAAACTGACTGGGGTCAACAATAACAATCGGGACTCGATTCAGCAATTCCTGGTAGTTGCCCAACTGAGACGAAACCGCCTGGAGACTGTAATACTCGTTCTCCCGAATATTGAGATAGGCGACAATGCCGTCAAAAGGGGCATACAGACGAGTCCCCTCTAGAGCCACCTCGGCCTGGTTCAACCGGGCGCGGGCGGTCGCAATCTGCGATTCTGTGGCCTGAAGTTGCTCCCGTGCCGAACTCACCTGAGCCTGCGCCGTACTCACCTGCGCCTGGGCTGCCGCTACCTGAGCCTGGGCTACCGCCACCTGAGTCGCTGCATCTTGAACCGTACTGCGCCGATTATCCAGATCGCTAGCAGAAATAACGCCTTGCTCGAAAAGCTGCTGATACCGCTGCAACTCAGTCTGGGCTAAATTTTGAGCCGCTTGTGCCTGGGCAACCTGGGCCTCTGCCTGGGCAACCTGCGCCCTAGCTGCCGCAACCTGCGATTCCATTTGAGCAATGTTGGCTGCGGCTACGCCCCGCTGCCGTTGCGCCTCATTCACCGCCGCTTCTGCTTGATTAATGTCAGCCTGCAAGGTGCGATCGTCAATTTGTGCCAGCAGTTCTCCCTGACGCACCGCATCGCCCGCCCGCAGAGTCCGTCCATCCCGGTCGGCAAGATAGGTGACATCGCCATCGACATCAAACGCCAAATGCTTAAACCGCACGGCTTGTACGGTTCCTTCGCTGGAAATCCAAGCCTGAATTGAGTCTCGTTCTGCTGTCACCGTTCGCACCGTTAGGGGGGCGGGTTCTGCCACGGTTATCTCTTGGCTGTATTTGTCCCGCAAGCGGATAAAGGAGATACCGCCGATGGCAAACACGACTCCCACAAGGGGAATCAACCACCAAAAACGGTTCAGCCTTGGCTTTTTCTGCGGCTTCTCCAGGTTTTCAATACTTGATGGGGGTTCTGGATTGTACGCTGGCTCATTCAAGAGAGGCGGTTCATTGGAAGGACGATCTAGGGAAGACATAACGGCAAATTAATAAAAATATTGGCAGTGAAAAAGGCGAGGGCTACTGTGCATACACATCTGAGGTGCGAACCGCAAATCTAGCTGAGATCCCTTATAAAGAGAGACTTTAATTCCGGTTCCCCCCAATGCAGGGGGGAGCGAAAAAGACTGAGACTAAGACGAAAGTAACCTGCTCTAACCTCCCAAAATTGGAGGCTGGCAGCTTGCCAGATCCTCCGTCAAGTTCAAAGATTGACTTTCGCAATGCTGTTGAGCAACATCAGAAGCTCGTCCCATTCCCTGTTCTAAGACCCGCACCAAATCCCCAAAAATCTGCTCAATCTCCGCTCTAACCGTCTGGGGAAATTGTTCTCCGGTTAACTGTTCCGGTGTCAGCCCTAGTTTCTGGGGAATAAAGTCTCTCAACCCATGAGATAGGGTGTTGATGATGAATACGGCTAAGTCCGCATCAATGCTGGCATCAATATCTCCTTGAACTCTTGCTCGATCTACGAGTTCGCGCGCGTAGTTCAAGGAGGCGAGTTGGGTTCTCTTTGAGACTTCATCTCGAAAAGGAATCTCCCCATAAAATGCCCGATTCGTGATTTGGCTCAAAGCCGGGTAAGACAAGTCAAACTGGGTGCCGACACTCAATAACCAGTGCAGGTAAGTAAAAAAGCCCATCTGGGGCTGGGGTGGGCGAGAGGCTTTGAGAAAGGCGATTTTTTGCTGGGTGGCTAAGTCGATGAGGTAGAGGTAGAGATCCTTTTTGTCCTCGAAATACTGATAAAAGCTGCCTTTGGCAATTTTGGCCTGTTTGACGATGTTGGAAATTGAGGCGCTGTCGTACTCGCAGCGGGCAAATTCTGCGATCGCAATATCCACGATCGCTTGCTGTTTGGCACTCGGCAGATTGAAAAACGTTGGATTGGGCATGGGAGAACAAGCGGCTCTCAGTGTGACCGAGCAGTCATGTGACTGGTCAGTCATATCCTAACAAATCCAGTTTCAGCCGTCCACTGAGGGTTTTACGAAAATCAGCCGAAACGAGTCAATCTACGTTTCCCTGAGTGAGAGTTTCCTCAACTTCGGGTTGACTGACAAATCTTTTTTGTAGATTGGATTAAGAGCAGGAGTAGAGCGTTCCCAGGCATTTTCTCAATCACTGTGCTGTATAAAACTTGACATCTTAAAATTAAAAATTTGTAAATAATTGAGACTTCAGGAACACACTTCAACCCTGTTATTATGACAAACCGCCGCGACTTTTTACTGGGTAGCGCTGCTACTGCCGCAGTTACCTCTCTTTTGCATGGAAAGCAAGGAAAAGCCCAAACTAAACGAGCAGAAATTAAAGCCTTGCAAGAAGGTTTTGTGGGGCAATACCAAGGGGGAGTTTATCTTCTTCCCGCTACAGATGAAACCGTGCAATGGGGTTGGTTTAATAACGCTGAAACGCCCCGCGCCCGTATTCGTTCGGGCGATACCATTCTTCTAGAAACCATGATGGCTTCTCAAAATCAAGTTTTGCCAGGGGTTTCTATTGAAAAAATTACTAAGTTGCGCGTCGATCATCCAGGGCGGGGACCGCACACCATTACAGGCCCTATTTTTATTGAAGGGGCGCAACCTGGAGATGTTCTCAAAATTAAAATTAATCGCATTGTCCCCCGCAGTTATGGCACCAATTGGAACTTACCGGGCGATTTAAACCTAGGACAATTTCCTAACCTTTTCCCTGAAGCCCAAGCCAAACATTTCTACCTCGATACCAGACGCGGGGTAACGGAATTTTTACCCGGAATTGAGTTACCCGTGCGCCCCTTTCCTGGGATTTTAGGGGTAGCCCGCGCCGAAAGCGGTCAATATAGTACAGTACCTCCAGGACCGTTTGGCGGTAATTTAGACTGTCGGGAAATGGTAGAAGGAACGACGGTTTATCTACCCGTTTTTGTGGAAGGTGCTTTACTATGGTCGGGTGATTCCCATGCCGTACAGGGCAATGGTGAAATTAACTTAACCGCAGTAGAAACTGCGTTTAATGAACTCAATCTCACGGTTGAAGTTCTCAAAGGAAGAACGCTCGCTTGGCCAAGAATTGAATCTCCTACCCATTGGATGACGCTAGGCTACGATCGCGATATGAATGTCGCTCTGCGGATTATGGAGGAGGAAACGCTCAAGTTCTTATCTGAATGGAAAGGATTGAACGCTCAAGATGCGCGTCGATATATGGCAACCTATGGGGATATTCGGGTTGCTGAAGTGGTGAATCAACTCAAGGGCGTTTACTGTATGATGCCCAAAAATGATAGTCCACCAGTACCCCGTTTGCCTCAAGCAGATAGTCGGAACTATTATGTCACCTACGCAGTACAAGGCGATGCAATGGAGGCGATGAATCAATCAGCCTTGGCATTAATTAGACGGGTACAGGAAGAAAAGGGACTATCAGCGCTAGATGCTTATTCTCTGGCAAGTTTGGCGCTAGATGCTCGCATTCAAACCCCAGAAGCAGGTGCCTATAGCGTTCATTGCTTGATGCCCAGATCGACTTGGGTGTCTTAATTAGAGTTGGATGCTTTCGCTCTGAGATTCGCTCTTATGCATCTTCAGCGAGGCATCCATTTTCCATGCAGACGATGCAGTTATCGTAAGTAACTAAAGTGAATACATACTTGCCATGATAGATAATATACAAAAAGATATGACCGATCTCCTAAACTATATTTATGATAATGAGGGTGATTGTTACGGAATAGATTATTTTAGCCAGTTTTTGAATGATTTAAAAAAATATGATTTCGCAGAAATATTAGCTTACCAAGCTAAGTTCTCTGTTAACTATGGACTTAGCTTTATTCTATCAACTCCCTCACTTTGGATGAATATGTCAGAGCTAGACTGGGTTCAAGTTATGTCTGCGTTGAATCCCAGACCAAACCCTTTCAGCCGAGAAATTGAGGATGCTAGTTATATCGACCTTCATTTTTTATGTAAATACTTGAGAGTTAATGCTATAGAAATGTTTTTACAACAAAAGCAATTCAGCAACGAAGACAAAAAGAAGTTTCTTCAGTACGCAAAAAAAATATCAGATATTTTATTTATGGAAGACTTAGATTTAGAAGATTTAGAGGGAAATTATTTTGTTCATAAAGATATCCTTGAAAAGACAAGATTAATGTTACTTTCTACCCAAAAAGTGAGCGATTTTAAATATAATAGAGATGAATTGCAAAAATATCTGGAAGAACAGCTAAAAATTTTTAATACTTGAAGACTGATTGAACCAAGTCTAGCTTTTTAACTTGGAAGAGGAACTGCTGATGTTCTAAATATTGTACAGGAAATACTAGAAACAGTATACCGCCGAGAGCCACACCATATTGCTTTCTAACTCTGATTTGCTAACCCCATTTGCATAGCGTAAGCTGCGCCTAATGGCATTAGCGATATCGATTACAAATTCTGGGTCACGCGACATAAATAACTTGTGCAGATTCCAAAATATTTTTACGTCTGAGCCAGTTTTCACTGCGTTCGATCGCAGCTTTTATAATTAAATCTACAGGTCGGTTAAAAATAGCTTGCAGTTCGTCGCGCATTTGCAGCGTTTCGGTTAACCCTCGTTTCGCAGTGGGAGAAAAGGCGATTAACACATCAATATCGCTTTCAGAGTGAAAATCATCGCGTAAAACAGATCCGAACAGGGCAAATTCGGTAACTTGCCACTTGTGACAAAACTCATGAATTCGATCCATTGGTAGATTTATTGCAGTAATCGTCATAGCAGTTTTATTTGCAAAGTTTCAAGTTGCTGGTTTATCCAAGTTGTCTAGTTTTTCTCTCAAACTTCGATCCTCAACCTAACAATCAAACATGACAGATTGACTGAGTTTCTTCAATATGCTGAGGACGCTGTATAGCTCATTACCGCGATTGCGAAGATCGAATATATTAGAAGTGGCATATTGAGGAGTGGCATTTTTTACTAGTTTAATAAATATGAAACTTCCTCCTGTAGTAATCATGCCGAAGTTAGGTTGTCCTGAATGAGGATTGACCAACATATAAGTTAGAATTTGTGGGAGTCCAGCTTCTATAGAAAAAGAGGCTCTCTTGGATTCAATTACCATTACCCAAAATTGGTCTTTTAATACTAAAGTGTTAATTTTTCCCTTAATGAGAGTTTCCTCATCTTCTAGGTTGATTTCTATAGGTTCTTCCGATTTTACATAAAAAGGAGCTAAATAAAAGTCTCCAATAAACAGAAGCGGATCGAGAATTGCCATTCTCATCGCATCTTCTAATAAAGGTGGATAATTCAGCAAATTTAGATAACCTGCTTTGACTTTATCTAGAAGTTGTTTGTCTAAGTCGGTGATTTCTGGTAAATTTTCTTGCCACTCTGGAAAGAATGGGTCATCCTGAACGAGTTGAAGACCAAAATTGTCAATTAAGTAACGCAGGTCGATATCTTTGGCTTGAAGCGTCTGAGGCATAGAAATTGAAGGGTTAATTGCTTTGAACGACAAGCTGGCTTCAATTTTTTGGACACAGCGCTAGAGTTATTGTAGCAATGACATCGCGGAATACAGTATTGTGTTGGGTCGCGCAGGGCTTGACCCAACCTACAGAAGACGCTTTAACTCATGGCGTTTGGATCTATCGATAGCTTACACCGCCTGTAAAGTGTGGGGTTGGGGCAGCAGCTTTCCTTCAACTTGATAACTTTCAACGAGTAATTCTAATACCTCTTGAGCATTGCTTAAGGCTTCTTGGTAAGTCTCGCCGTGCGTAAAATAACGTTGGATGTCATTGGCAAACTCTGGCAATTCTACTAAATAACTGTTGTCTTCATCAGACCAAATAATATTAACTCGATATTTCAGTTGATTCATTCTTCCAATTCCGGGTTGTCTAGTTTTTCTAGGGCAGTATTGACTAATTTTTCAAGATAGGGTTTGGCATCTTGACTATCTTTTCCAGCAAGTGTGATGGGTAATTCAGGCAAATCTGGATGAATCCAGCGTTCATGGCTACCTCGAATGCGTCTGCATTCAAATCCAGCCTTTTGTAGCATCGCTTTTAGTTCGCGAATTTTTTTAGGCATTGCTTCTTTAACGGTGCCGACTCCTTCGGTAAATAATTTGTTCTAACGGAGCTAGGGATTCGCGGGATTAGGATCTTCGGCGAGGCGTCCATCTTCCATGTAGACGATGCGATCGGCGATATCGAGAATGCGGTTATCGTGGGTGACGAGTAGGATGGTACAGCCGCGTTCTTTGGCGAGTTTTTGCATCATTTCGACGACATCTCGACCGGATTTTTTATCTAAGGCGGCGGTGGGTTCGTCGGCTAAGACTATTTTAGGGTTACTGACGAGGGCGCGGGCGATCGCAACTCGTTGTTTTTGTCCGCCTGAGAGGTTTTCGGCGTAGTAGTCGGTGCGATCGCCTAAACCAACGGCGGTTAAAATCTCAGTGGCGATCGCATCCATATCCTTGTTGAGATATTCCTCATGCAATTCTAAGGCCATTCTGACATTTTGCTTGGCGGTTAAAAAGGTGAGTAAATTATGGGCTTGGAAGATATAACCAATATTACGCCGAATTTTCATTAGTTGCTTTTTACTCGCGCCGCGCATTTCTTGGCCGAGGATTTTCAAGCTTCCGTCTTGGGCAGATCGCAGCCCTCCCATCAGGGTTAAAAGCGTGGTTTTTCCAGAACCCGAAGGACCTGTCATAATTACGATTTCGCCTGGACTAATTTCTAAGCTAATCTCAAATAAAGCTTGCTTTCTGAGTTCGCCATGACCAAAGTAATGATTCAGTTGATGAACGGCAATAGCGGGTTGATTTTTCTCTGGGAGGTGGTCTAAATTGGACTTATAAGCTTCTAAAACCATGTCATTTTTGGGGTAAAGTATTAACTAAATACATCTGCCGGATCTGCGGCTTGCAGTTTTCGCATGGCGATCGCACCCGAAAACACGCACATTGTCACCGTTAAAGAAAACACGGTAATTGAACGATTCACCGTCATGACAATGGGTAATAAAGTGGCAGTTTGGGCTAAATGATACAAGCCTAAAGAGAGAATGCTACCCGGAATAAACCCAAGTACGGCTAAAATCAGGGCTTCTTGAATTAACACGCTCACCAAATAGCGATCGCTATACCCCATCGCCTTCAGGGTAGCGTATTCTGCCAAGTGATCGGAAACATCAGAATAGAGAATTTGATAAACAATCACAATCCCAACAATAAATCCAATAATTGTCCCAAAGCCGAAAATAAAACCAATGGGGGTACTATTTCCCCAATAGATTTTTTCACGTTCGGCGAATTCATCAATCGTTAAAATACTGACATCATTAGGTAAACTGGCTCGTAAAGTGGCTTGCACCTCAGCAATATCGGTACCCGGACTTAAATGAATTAACCCCACATCAATTTGATTGGCTTGGCGCGTGGGAAATAACCTTAAAAACGTAGAATCGCTAGCAATGACATTCCCATCTGCTGCAAAAGAAGCGCCTAGGGTAAAGATTCCCGCCACCCGCACATCAAGATCGTTGAGTTGAATGGGTAAAGGATTGGTTTGTTGAAATAACTCAGCAATATTGCCATATTCCGGTCTTCCCGCCTGGTCGTAAACCACGCGATTCAACATCTTAAGAGCATCTGCGCTTTGATGAATTTCTGGTAACTGAAAAGCTGGTCTAGCTGGATCGAGGCCAAAGACTAAAATCGGGCGAGTCATGCGCGTTTCTGGGTTGCGCCATTGTCCGGTACCAATTAAGAGCGAACTTACCGATTCAACCCCCGGAATTGCCCTAGCTTGAAAAAGGCGATCGCGCTGAAAGCTTTTGACCTGAAACAGAGTTTCAAACTGAGGGTTGATCATGAACAAATCTCCCTCTAAGGCATAGTGTGGCTTCACCGAGGCATCGTACAGGGCATCTTTAAACCCCAATTGCACAAACATCAAAATATCGGCAAAAGCAATGCCTGCTAGCGCCACTGCCAAACGATTCTTTTCTCGTTTAACTTGCAACCAGGCGAGGGGGGTTTTCCGCCAGAGTTTTTGAAACATCACCTGTACATCCTTAGAGTTGAATCGCTACTTGAACTTGAAGGTGGGTTAAGTCTGCAACCCGTTGGCTATCTTCCGGGTTGAGGCGAATTCGCACTTCCACAACTTTGCGATCGAGGTTTTCGCCCGGTTGGTTGCTAAACACGCTTTGCTGACCGACTTGCAAGCCGACTAAACGGACAGTTCCCCGCAGTTCCCCGTCAAAGGAGTCGCTGGTAATAATGGCGGTTTGGCCGCTGCGAATTTTGCCGACATCGGTTTGATAGACTTCGGCGATCGCTTCCATGCGATCGGTTTGTCCCAAGTCCACCACGCCGTTATCGCTGAGGGTTTCGCCGGGTCGCGTATGAACTTCGAGGATGCGGCCGCCTATGGGGGCGCGAATAAACACTTGATTTAAGTCGCTTTCGGCTTTTTTCACATCGGCTAAGGCGGCGTCTACCTCAGCTTGGGCGGCTTGCACATCCACAGGACGGACTTCGGCGATCTGTTCTAGGGTGGCTTGGGCTTCGTTAACCTGTTGGCTTCCGGTTCGTTCCAGGCGATCTAAAGTGACTCTGGCCTCGTTGAGTTGCTGGCGGCCGGTATTTTGAATCCGTTCTAGGATGACTCTGGCTTCGTTGAGTTGTTGGCGTTGCGTCTCCCAGGTGAGGCGCTTGCTATCAAACAGGGAGGTAGAAATTGCCCCATCTTTATAGAGTTGTTCGTGGCGGCGATATTCGGCTTCGGCGTTTTGTTGGGCGGCTTCGAGGCGTTCTACTGTCGCTTGTTGGGCGGCGATCTCCCCTTGGAGTTGCGCCTCTAGGCGGCTAATGACGGCTTGTTGGGCGGCGGTGTCGGTTTGCCATTGGGCCTCTAGGCGGCGAATGGTGGCCTGTTGGGCGTTGATTTCTCCAGATTTTGCCCCGGCTTTGACTTGGGCGAGTTTGGCTTCGGCGACGCGCAGGCGTTCTTGGGCTTGGTTGAGGGCGTTTTCTAAGCGATCGCGACTATCGAGAATGGCGATAATTTGATTGGCTTCGACGCGATCGCCTCTTTGCACGTTCAGTTCTGCTAAACGGTCTTTATCCAGGGAGAGGGGGGCGGAAACGCGGATCACTTCGGTTTCTGGCAGCAGGCGGCCCAAGGCGGTGACGTACTGGATGGTGGGGGTGGTTTGGGCAATCGCAGGGGTTTGCGGTTTGGGGCCAAATTGAGAGATGGCGTAATATACACTCGCCCCCGTGAAGGCAACAGCGGCAATTGCAATTCCTAGCACCCGACGATTTAACGATTTGAGCGATCCTTGAATGCTCATCAAAAACTCCTAGGTCTGAAACCCCGTCTTATTAAGACGGCTTTGTGCTAAACTCAAAAAATCGAGTACCGCAGGGCTTGCGGGAGGGCTTAAGCCGAAAGTCTGTGGAGCGAACATAAGACCGTAAAACTCCTTGCGGGTAGAGGCAGTTGCTATGAAGCAGAAATCCAAATCGTGAGGCTTGGGAATCACCGCCCTAAAAGTGCGGTGAGGATGTCAAGAACTCTCCAAGGGTTATTTTTTTAAGTAGGCAACAACCATTTGTCCGAGCATTTGGGCTTGTTCGGTGATGTCGATGCGATCGCCTAAATAGAGTCGCCGGATGATGACCCCTTCAATGAAAGTTGCGATCGCCCGTGCTAAAACTTCATCCTGAATGCCCAAACAGTCTAAAATGGCCTGTTCGTAACGCTCGGCCACCGGGCTAAAGTATTGATGGCGGTTAATCTCCTCGCGCCCTTGGTGCCGACAAAAATCAACCAGCATCAGCGTTTGATGCATCAGGTATTCTTCCTGGCGGGTAATCACGGCAAACATTGTCTCGATCCGGGCTTGCAATGTGGGCATCTGCCGAATTTCAGCCAGATTTTGCTCGTCAGTATCCTGGCAACTGATGTATTCCACCAATTGCTCGAATAGGCTTTCTTTACTGGGGAAGTAGTGATACAGGGTTCCCGTCGATACCCCAATTTCTTGGGCAATTTGTCGCATTGTAACGGAGCCGTAACCTTGTTGGGCAAACAAGTTAAAGCACTTACTCAGCAACTCTTGACGGTATTGAGCGCGGTCTACAATCTTAGGCATAAATTATATTGAACGTCCGATATAAAACATCCTACTCGCAAAACCCCTAGCTGGAGGGGCTGGAATCAAACTTTTTATATCGAACACTTGATATATTTCTAGCACAAATGTCTAGAAATGTAAAGATCGTAAAACACCTAGGAATTACGGCTCTGGATGGGGCCGCAGAGTCACCAACACGCTGAGTAGTTCAGGAATATTCCGTTGAATCACCTGCCAAACAATATCAAGATCGATCCGATCGTATTGATGGGCAACAATATCTCGCATCCCTGCCATATCATCCCACGGGGCTTCTGGATGCTGTTCGCGAAATTCACGAGATAATCGTTTCGTTGCCTCTCCCATCACTGCAACTTGGTAAAGAATTGCAGACTGGGTACGCACATCTGAGTTTAATTGCTCGCGGCTGAGTCCCTGAGCAAACTCTAAAATTAACTGGCCGGCTCGAATAATATCAAGCAGTGCAGCATCATCCCGCGACATAGATAACCTGAGCCGTTCCTAAGATTTCTTGCTGACGAATCCTATTATGACTTTGCTCGATAGATTTCTTGGTCAGTAAATCAACTTCACGTCCCAAGAGAGTTTTCAGTTGGCGTTTCATCCGCACTAGCTCTAAAATTCCCCAAGTCGCATCATCCTCAAAATCAACCATCACATCGATATCGCTATCTGGTCGAAAATCGTCGCGTAAAACAGAACCGAAAAAAGACATCTCTTGAACCTTCCATTGCTGACAAAAATCAGCAATTTCTTGTTGAGGCAATTTGATTCTTAAAGATAGACTCAACTTGATTGCTCCCTGATATCATAACTCATTTTAACTTCCATCTCTTCCAGTTTTTTGGCGTTCCTTGATATTTCAAGCACCCTGCAACCTGTTCTAATGTCGTTGCTGGGAAAGGATTTTTAGGCTTTAACAAAATTCCATCCCCCACATCAATCGCTATTAATTCTTGTCCTGCTTTCCATTGGCGAGCAACCCGCGAGTTCTTGGGGAGGATAACGTGTCCTGCGCTAGATAAATGAGTTACTTCCATATCAGTTCAATCAGTGAGTGAGTTAGTCTAATTCTAGCAAAAACGGTTTAGATTACTTTTTTCGATTGCTGGATGGTCGATCGGAGATTGCCGCATTGTATAACCGTTCGTTATCTGCGGCAGATTTAAATAAATCAACCACCGGATGGGGATAATCTACCCCCAAACGGAGATTAAAACGCTGCTGTTCTACGGGTAAAAGTTTCCAGGGTTCGTGAACCTTACTGGCGGGTAGATTGGCGAGTTCGGGTAGCCAGTGTTTGACATAATCCCCTTGCGGATCGTAATCTTTCGATTGTTTGAGGATATTAAAAAACCGGAAACCCCGCGCATCATTCCCCACGCCTGCCGTATAGTTCCAGTTACCATAATTGCTGCAAACATCGTAATCAATTAATAGCGATTCAAACCACTCTGCACCCATTTGCCAGTTGATACCCAAGTTTTTAGTTAAAAAACTGGCGACATTTTGCCTACCCCGGTTAGACATGAAACCAGTCGCGGCTAACTCGCGCATATTGGCATCAACCAGGGGAAAGCCAGTTTTTCCTTCTCGCCAGAGGTTGAAGCGCTTCCAGTCTTCCTTCCAGGGAATTTCAATCCCCTGTAAACCGGAGGAACGAAAAATGCGATCGCCATGTTTAGCGCAAATTAGGCGAAAATAGTCTCGCCACAATAGTTCAAAAATGAGCCAATAGGTTGAGTCATTCGCCAGTCGTTGCGCTTCGTATGCCTTCACCTGTTCGTAAATGTAGCGCGGCGACAGACAACCCAACGCCAGCCAGGGAGAGAATTTAGAAGAATAGTCTGCACCCAGCATCCCATTGCGCGTTTCTTTGTATGCTTTGAGAAAATCCTGTTTCCAGAAGTAATGCTGGAGGCGGTTTTGTCCTTCCGTTTCCCCACCCTGAAAGCGGATTGCAGCACGCGGATCGAGTTCGGGAGCGTTTAGACCAAAATCAGCTAACTGGGGCAATAGACCCGCATCTAGAGGCGGTAAGGGGGGTAAGGATTGGGGGGTGGGATAGGTTGGGCGAAGGGTAGCTGACTTTTCTACGGCTTTGCGAAAGTGGGTAAACAGTTCGGGAAGTTGAGACACCTCAAAGGGCAAGTCTTTGGGGTGATAGAGGGTATGTCCCCAAAAGGGTTTGAGGGTAATTCCCAACGGTTGCAATGCAGCTTGTAAGGCCGTTTCAACGGCGCGTTCTTCAGAGGTGACTTCTTGGTAATAATAAATATGGGAAATGCTGCATTCTTGGGCAATTTGCAGCAAAATTGTTTCAGGCTTGCCTGTGCGAATAACTAAGTTCGATCCAAGGTGTTGTAAAGAAGCCCGCAAATCTGCCAAACTTTCGAGTAAGAATTGTCCGCGAAATGCCCCTGTTTTAGGAAAGCCATAGGCAGTTTCTCCCCATTGTCTGGGATCGAAACAGTATGCGGGAATCAGGGTTTCTGGGTTGGCTTGGATGGCGTGATGTAGAGGTTGATGATCGCGAACTCGCAGATCGTTACGATACCAGATCAGAATACGTGGTGATGTCACAATCAGATAAAATTACAGGTTTCCAGTATCAATCGTAGCTTCCGATCGCATCTTGCACCGTTGCCAGAAACCGGGTTTCTTGCCAATTACTCAATCTGAAACCCTTAATTTTTCGTTGAGAAACCCGGTTTCTCAAGTCTTACTCAGGATGGTGCAAGATCTGAGTTCTGGCAACAGGTGGGGGTGAGGGCGATCGCACTTCTTTGTGTTGAGAAGGTTTAGAGAAACGCGGGAATACTAAGCCTATATCCACTCAATTTGAGGTTAAGCCATTGATTGCTGATGACTTGATTTTAAAACTTCCGAAGGTTTCTTTAAGCAGTAAGGATCTATTGCCCGAATCTTCAGGACTTTACTATGTCCTAGATTCCTCTAACATGGTTTGGTACATTGGACAAGCAAAAAATCTCTACAAGCGTTGGCAAGGAAAAGCCCATCATCGATTTTATCAATTAGAAGTTCAGAAGAAAAGGGCTTATACGATTTACTACGAACTTGTCCCTATTTCTCAGTTAGATGTCCTTGAGAAAGACCGCATCGCTCAATACCATCCCCACTTAAACTCTAGCCCTGTCAAGACTAAAAAGGTACGCCCTACCGAAACTCTGCTTAGGGAAACGCTCAGTGCGATCGCAGATTTTGCTTTTATTGTAGGTGTAGAACTTCCCTCACCCAATCATGAGCCACTTACGAGCTGTACCCTCCCTCCGAAAAAGAATATAGTAGGCTTAATAGGAATTCATATTTGTATTGATACGACTACTTTTCAAGAGATCTTCCAACCTACTTCTGTAGAAGAACAGGCTGCTCTGTGTAAAGCACCCTTTGTGTCTCGAAAGACATACGCTAATAAATGGGATACTATCCACTTCCTAGAGAATCGTCTCTGTGTTAATGGATACGTTGTCACTGTCAATTTCTGGGAGCGGTTATATCGTCAAACAAAGTTAGATGACTTACGAGAATATACTTTAACGACTTTAGCGACATCTCCGATACGAGCATTAACTCCAGCCTCCTTGCTTAATGTGCAAAATTCGCTAGATTCAGAAACATCCTTAAGGTTCGATCTCAAAAGATTAGTCCCTTATGAGTCAGATTTAATCCAGTTGCATTTTAATGAGCCAGTAGATTGCGAACTTTATAAAGCCAATCTACAACAAATTAGTGCTGATTATAAAGCAGGAAGACGGGGGTGTGGGAGTCGATCTAGTCAAAGTCAGCCAATTTCAAGCGATTCCGAAGTTAAAAGCATTGAAGAACTCTTGATAAAACAAGAAATTGACATTAATAAATACGCTCAAAGCGGTATTAGTCATGGTTGGAGTCATGGAGAAAGAATTAAGCTCTACATTCGACCTTTTGGGTTCAATTTTAGCCAAAATCAGTTAATGTATGGTTTGGTTTATGGTAGACTTGAAGATCGATGGGTGAGAGGAGCAAGCTCTAATTTTGAGAAGGTCTATCTTTTGTCAAGCGTTGATACTAAAGCATGGCTTTTAGTTGAGGAATATCTACAGGACTTTGCTAAACCTGCACTTCCTTTAAGTAATAGAGAGGGTTTTGTCGAAAAGCTTTATATCTCGCCTCGTAAGTTTATTGTTCCGGCTAGGGTAAATATTAGATTGGAATCTCTGAACTATAGTGCTTGGATTCCTATCGGGTTTAGCCCAAGTTATCCAACTTTTGAAGAAGTTAAAGCGGAAATTTGTCGGCGTTTTAATCGTTCTAGTTTACCGGAATTGAAGCTTGGATTTAAAAAAGAAACGATTGGAAAATAACGGTTGGGAAAGAGATTGATGATTGCGCTTGCTAATTTTTGGCTTCACTAGACGATCTTGGCAGAGCGACATCAAAAGAACGCAACAGAATTTACCCCCTCTCTTTGGGGGTTAATCGCTGATTGAAGTTGGCGATCGCGATTAAAATTATGTCTTGGGATAGAAATATAAAATACATTAAGATGATACATTTGGGCTAATTTTTGGGCGATTTTTCTAGGGAGAACGTGCCGAGCCTTCTCTTTGAGGCAGGTCTCAAACCTGTTTCTGTCGGGAATCAGCATCCAAAGAAATAAGTTATATAGCTCAATATTAACTTTATTGAAGAATAAATAAGTTTAGGGGAAGGTATCCTTGAAAATCGATGAGTTTGCTTACCGTATAGAAGTGGCACACGATCGTCTAGCTGGGTTACGCCAACAAGTCAAGCAGTTGTCATTGTCGCCCGAAATTATTCTGCAACAAGTCTTTTTCAAGTTAAACCAAGCGTTAGAAGACATCAAAAGCGTTCAAAAACAACTGCAAAGCGATCGCGATTTCCCAACCCTCCCCGAACCTCTAGAAATAAACGTTGACGAACGCCTCCATCAATTAAGAGATACCAATCAGCAACTCCTCGGTGAAATTGTCGAACGCAAGCGAGCCGAAAGCTTACTCAAAGCCCAAACCCAAGTGCTAGAAAAGATTGCCACGGGTGCATCGCTCACTGAAACGCTCAACTGTTTAGCCAAAACCATCGAACAGCAATCTAGCGGTTTGCTCTGTTCAATTCTGCTAATCGATCGAAACGGTAGCAAACTGAGATATGGCGCAGCGCCTAGCCTTCCCGACAGTTATAATAGCCAGATGGATGGGGTAGCGATCGCACCTGGCATAACCCCCTGCGGTACCGCCGCTTACCTCAGCGAACCCGCGATCGTTTCGGACATTGCCACCGATCCCCTAGGAACAGACTTTAAACAGCTAGGATTGTCGCACGGTTTAAGATCCTGCTGGTCTGCACCCATTATTGCCAATAACGGTAATGTATT
Source organism: Geitlerinema calcuttense NRMC-F 0142 (assembly GCF_030285425.1). Lineage (NCBI taxonomy): Bacteria > Bacillati > Cyanobacteriota > Cyanophyceae > Geitlerinematales > Geitlerinemataceae > Geitlerinema > Geitlerinema calcuttense. Next base: position 22,898 of record NZ_JASVEJ010000027.1, read on the forward strand.
GGGAACCTTCGCGATGTATTATCGCAAACCGCGCTCTCCCAATTCGCACGAGTGGCAAACCCTGAAAGTTGCCGTCCATTTAGCCGCCATTGCCATTGAGAAAAGCCAAGCTGAAGAACTCTCCAATGAGCGATCGCACCTATCTGCCCTGATTAGCAAGATCGGTTTGGCATTGCAACAAAACCACGAATTACCAGAAATCTTACAGCAATGCCGCAGCGTTTTAACTCAACATTTAGACCTTCCCCTCGTCCAAATTTGGACCTTCAACAGCAGCAATGAAGCCTTAGAATTAGCCACCCTCACTGACGACAGTCCCGTCAATCGATTAAAAATAGACTGCATCGCCCAAACCGCACAACCCTACCTCACCCATGACCTCCTCAGCGATCGCAGTTTCGATCGAGAATGGGTGCAACGAGAAGAAATCGTCCTGTTTGCAGGCTATCCCCTCATCGTAGAAGCCAAAGTTATCGGCGTCCTGGCGGTCTTTGCTCGCGATGTTCTCAGCCAAAACGTCTTAAACAAGCTAACAACCATTGCCGACTCCCTAGCGCAATGCATCGAGCGCAAACGCACCGAAACAGCCTTGCAAAACGCCCTCAAAAGACTCGATCTGCACTTTGAAAACACACCCGCCGCCGTCATCGAGTGGGATAGCCATTTTCAAGTCTCGCGTTGGTCGCAGCAAGCTGAGAAAATCTTTGGTTGGAAAGCAGAAGAAGTATTTGGGCTGCGTCCAGATTGCTGGCCATTTATCCTGGCGGAAGACTTAGAGAAAATTTACCCAGGAATGGGGCAGTTATCCCAAAGCAACCCGGATGCCCCCATTATCCACAGCCGCAATTATCGCAAAGATGGGACGATTATTGACTGCGATTGGTATAACTCGATTGTTTTAGATGAGGCGGGCAATTTAGTCTCAGTCTTATCCTTTATTGTCGATGTCACCGAACGCAACCAGATGCAAAAGGAAATAGAGCGATCGCTCTCGCTGTTGAGTGCTACCCTAGAAGCGACTGGAGAGGGCATTATTGCCAGCCGAGAAGGGAAATACATTGCCACCGTTAACCAAAAGTTCCTGAAAATGTGGGGCATACCCGAATCTGCGATCGCCTCGCGAGAACTCCAAAGCGCCTTACCCTACCTTTTAGAACGCGTTCAAGATCCCGAAGCCTTTGTCACCATCGCCCAAAGCCTATTTTCCCAACCCGATGCCGAAGGTTACGATATCTTCCATCTCAAAGATAATCGAGTCATCGAGCGCTATTCTCGACCGCAACGACTCGGATCGCAAATTATGGGGCGAGTGTGTTGTTTTCGCGATATTACCGAACGCTGTCAGGCAGAAGAAGCCCTGCGGCTAGGGGAAGAACGTTTCCAGATCCTATCTAAAGCCACTAAGGATGTGATTTGGGATTGGAATTTAGTCACAAACGAGATTTGGTGGAATCAAGGCGTCGAACACCTCCTGCATTACTCCCCAGCAACCACCAAGCTTGACGTTGAATGGTGGTATCAATGCTTGCACCCCGAAGATCGACAACGAGTGATTGAGGGCGTGCAAAATGCTATTGACACAGGAAAACAATTTTGGGCCGTTGAATACCGTTTTCTCCGCAGCGATGGCACCTACCTGCACATCTACGATCGCAGTTATCTCATGCGCGACGATACCGGAAAACCCGTGCGGATGCTAGGGGGAATGACAGACGTTAGCGATCTTAAGCGCACGGAATTAGCCTTACGAGAAAGCGAAGCTAGGCTCAAGTTGGGGATGGAAATCGCCCGCATGGGTTGGTGGGATTGGGATATTACCAGCGATCGCTGTTTTTATTCCGAACAAGCTAGAGTCGTTTTTGGTCTGCCTCCTGGCAATTATCATGCCAGCTACCGCGATTTTATCGATTGCGTTCATCCAGAGGATCGCGAGGGTGCGATCGCTGCAATTCACCAGGCGGTTGAAGCAGGAATGAGCTATAACATCGAATTCCGAACGATTTGGCCCGATGGTACTCAACACTGGATTAATACGAAAACGAAGGTCTATTGCAACGAACAGGGTAAAGCCGTTCAGATCGTAGGTTTATCAATGGATATTACCGAACGCAAGCACATTGAAGAAACCATCCGCTATCAAGCCAACTACGATCAATTAACGGGTTTGCCCAATCGCAAACAGTTTAGCGAACGGTTGCTAGCCGCCCTAGAAAAAGCCGAACGCGATCGATCGAGGCTGGCTGTACTGTTTTTGGATTTAGACCGCTTTAAGAATATCAACGATACTCTAGGTCATGCTGCTGGCGATCGCTTGTTACAAAGCATGAGCGAACGAGTTAAAAATTGCCTGCGTTCCACAGATATGATGGCCCGTTGGGGCGGAGATGAATTTACAATTCTCATTCCTGAAATTCACAGTGCGGAAGACCCTGCTAAAATTTCCCAGAGAATTCTTGATTCCTTGAAATATGCCTTTAATTTAGAAGGACACCAACTGCATATTAGTAATAGTATCGGGATTGCGATTTATCCCCAAGATGGCATGGATGCTGAAACGCTTCTGAGAAATGCTGATGCAGCCTTATATATTGCCAAAGAACAAGGACGCAATAACTATCAGTTTTATACTTCAGTTATTAATTCTCAGGCGGCTGAATTTTTAAGCTTAGAAAACGAACTGCATCAAGCTTTGAAACGCCAAGAATTTGTGCTTCTCTATCAACCCCAAATTAACATTGTCACGGGTGAAGTTATCGGTATGGAAGCGCTGATTCGCTGGCAACATCCCCAATTTGGGTTAGTTTCGCCCGATAAGTTTATTCCCCTAGCAGAACAAACCGGGCTAATTATACCGATTGGCGAATGGGTTTTACAAACGGCTTGTCAGCAAAATAAGGCTTGGCAAGATGCCGGTTTACCTGGCGTTAGAGTTGGGGTAAATTTATCCGCTCGCCAATTTCAGCAACCCAATCTGATTGAAATGGTTGCCAATATCTTATCGGAAACAGAGTTAAGTCCTGAATATTTAGATTTGGAAATTACGGAAAGTCTCAGCATGAAGAATGTAGACTTAACTCAAAAAATACTCGCAGACTTATACAATCGAGGATTGCATCTATCTATTGATGATTTTGGAACGGGATATTCTTCGCTGCGCTATCTCAAGCAGTTTCCTTGTCATACGCTGAAAATCGATCGCTCGTTTGTCCAAGGTTTAAGCAACGATTCTAAGGATGCTTCTATTATTAAGGTGATTATTGCATTGGGCAGAGAATTGAATTTAGAACTCGTCGCAGAAGGCGTAGAAACGGAAGAGCAAAAGAATTTATTACATCAAATGCAATGTCAATATATGCAAGGATATTTATTCAGTCGCCCTCTGACTCGTCGAGAAGCGACTCAATTTCAAGAGCGCCTATTTAGAGTTGCCAGTTAACCGCTATGAATTGAGCGGGTTAATGTCTTAGATGGGCAGAAAACTAGATAACAAAAAGGAACGCAACCGCTAAAGCAGTGAGGATATTGATGAGTAGAGTTCTGCTGGAACGCCCCAATTCTTGATAAGCATTGCAGGCGACTGGGGAGAGGGTGGCTTAGACCGCTTAATTCTTAACGATCGCGATCGCAAGTCTCAATGATAGAATGAAGACGAGAAAGTGGGAGATTTTCCACAGAACAAGAAAATTCAGCTTTCCAATCTGCGGATGCTGGAGATTCACTCTAGAGATAGGCGAAATAGGTAGCCCCTGCCTCTATCCTCAAAGTGAGGGGAATGATCCTATCGGCGATTAAGTTGAGAGTTATGCAAACCAACTCGGAAATCACGGCACCCACACCTAGAATTCGAGATATTGCCAATGCATTTCGCGTGACAGGTTGGGCAAGTTTCTGGATACAGTTGGGGCTACTCGCTGTATCCAGTATTGCCTTGCTATTTGCCACAACCGGACAAAACTTTGCCGAAGGTGCAATTACCGGGTTAGGGATTGGCATCTTCTGGGGCGTTTGTGGCATTGTGTTATTAGGGTTTGCTCTATTTCTGGCGTTGCGCTATACCCAAATTGCGAATCGACTGTTAGGTCAGGATGCAAAAATTCGCCCGAAAAAAGCAGATACCATTCGCTTATTACAAATTGGCTTAATGGCTAGTTTAGCCGGAATCTTACTCAGTCTATTTGGAGCAGGTTCTGCGGTTGGCGTGCTAGTGGCAAAAACGGTTTCTCAACCCCCTGGCGTGGCGATTACCGATCCCAATAAAATTGTACGGGCGCTCGATGTGTTTGTGGTCGTCGCCAATATTTGCGGCGTTACCGGACATTATGTCGGGACAGTTGCAGCCTTGTGGTTATTAAAGCGCGTTCCCGATTAAACAGGATGGGTCTTTCGGGTACGGTTTCGAGTTATCCCCATCCAGAGTAGCGCAGCTAGAGCGATCGCCCCTAAGATTGCCGTTATTAAAATCGTTGAGTTAGCCGCCTGACGCACCGCGATCGCAATATAGGCCCAAACAAACACCAACGTAAAGGCAATATCCGCCTGTTGAATCGCCAGGATACCCGCGATCGCCACTCCAATAACCAGCATAACCGCAGTCCACCCCGTTTCCCCAATTCCCCAACCCCGCCAGCCGGACATATACAGTGCTGATGCCACATTTACAATCGTCGCCACAGAAATCCAAGCAAGATAGACACTAAAAGGAATATCGGCGAACCATTTACGCTGGCGCGATCGCACCGGATGGGTTTTTAATTGAAGATATGCCCCAATTAACGGCAACAGAATCGCTAACATCACTAAGACAGAAAGCCAAAACTGTTGGACGGTAAACAGATATACCCAGAAAATTTGAGCCACACAAGCCGCAATCAAAAAAATATTGACCCAACGCAGGGTTGAGTTTTGGCGCTGGCTGGGGAGAAACTGATAAACCCCATAAGCAATTAACCCCACATAAATTAGCCCCCAAATCGAAAAGGCATAACTCGCCGGGATAATTTGCACGCCAGCCAGGATCGTATTGGCAATTTCGCCAATATTTGACCCCCCTGGCGGCGAGAAATTTGACCAAACATTAAAACCTAGCGTTGCCAGAATCGCGGCGATAGTAGCCAGCGATAGGAAAAGACCCGAAGGAGATGCTTTCATACTTAATGGTACGTTTATTTCCGATCTTGCCTTGCGATCGCACCCGCGATCGCCTGTCGAAAGGATAAGATCAAGCGTGCAACCAGCGATACAACGCCTTATCAGGCGAAGCAATTTCAGCAATCGAAGTATAGTAGTAATCTTGCCATCCCCACTCCGGCAACCCTGCAAACACCATTAGATTCAGAGGATATTGTTCGCTATCGGTACAGCGTCGCAAGTCATCGCGGAATAAGAAAATTGTTTTATGCAGCGCGATCGCCATTCCCAACTCTACCATCACCCCCTCATCTGGAGGCGTCCCATTAACGATCGCAAAAATCCCATCGCAGTTTTGCACATCCTTAAAATCTGCCTGCGCCACGCGATACGCCCAACCCGGTTGAGCAACATTTACCGCGTTATTGCGGGCGAACGGTTCCCAAACCTCCGCACCCACTGCTAATAGCGCTTGTTGAATGGGGGGAAGCAGCAAAGCCTTCTGCTGGGCAGAAAAGCCATAGGGATTCGCCAGATAAAGCCTTTTCCTCACCTGAACCTCCAGCAATCGGACTTGCCGCTATTTTAGCGAGATTGGCTCAACTGAGCGTGCGTCGCAGCGCCGGGATACGAGCAATTACCAGAAAATCAAGCGCCAATACCAACACTAGCGAGAAACCCAACAAGGGAAACGCCAAACCCAACACCGCCACAATTGCCAGCGGCACCTTGATCGGCGATCGCGCCGGGGCACCCAAACGACCCGACGGGCGACGTTTCCACCACATCACCGCCCCGCTAACGCACAGCAAAATGGTAATTAAACACGCCAACAACATCAACAATTGATTGGACAAACCCAAATATTGACCCATGTGAATTGCAATCCCCATCGACACCGCCTTGGGTACCCAGCCGTAATCTTGCCAACCCACTTGTGCCAACACTTCACCGCTGTATTGATCGATGTGCATCGTCACTTCCTGAGTTGGGTTGCTAGCAGGGGCAGCCACCGTATAAACGCCCGTTTCGCCTTGAGGCAAGCTAATGTTAAAGCCGGGAGAAATGCCACTCGCGCGAGCAATGCCTATTATTTGGTCTAGATCGACCGTTGCCTGGGTTTGAGCAATCGCGCCAGAATGAGCGTGATGACCCGATTGGGGCATGGGTAGCGTTTCTGCCGCCCAAGGAACGGCGTGTTCGCCGTGTTGGTTCAGCGTTCCGGTGAGTACCGTTGATTGAGGCACATTTTGCCACTTTTGATCCGGAAAACGCGCCCACACATTGGCAAACGTCGCGCCCCAAAAACCCGTCCACGGCAAGCCTGTGAGGATCAAAAATCCCACCAGCAACAGACCATAGAAACCGGGAACGGCGTGTAAATCTCGCCAAAACACCCGTCCATCGGGATTCCCAAGGCGCGGGATTAACGTTCCCGCCCAACGAAAACGACCGCGCGGCAACCATAAATATAACCCGCTCAATAGCAGCACCAATCCCCAACAGGCCGCCAATTCAATCAGGTAGTCTCCCCAGCGCCCGATCATCAACTCTCCGTGTAGCTTCAGGGCGATCGCGCTGAGGGTGCGCTCTTCATTGCGATCGCCTAAAATTTGTCCCGTATGCGGGTTAACAAAGACCATCCAATTCTCTCCATCGCCCGTCAAGATTTGCACTTCTGTACTGCGGTTGGCAGCAACCGCTGGGAAGACTCGCGTTACAGCCGCTTCTGGATACGCTTGTTGAACCGCCTCCACCTGTTGAGTATAGGAAACCGTTTCAGCCGTCGGTTGCACAAACAACAAAGGGCGATAGATCGCAGCATCGAGTTGAGGCTTAAACAGATAAATAATGCCAGTCGTTGCCAGCATGAGCAAAAAGGGAATCACGAAAAGTCCGGCGTAGAAATGCCAGCGCCATACCGCCCGATACAGCAGATTTTTCCCGGTTTCTAAGGCGGGTTCGGTATCAATACCAGCAGAAAAAGGTTGTCTCATGGCAATCAGTGCTGAGTTCAGTAGAGGGACTTGAACGATCGAGGGGAGTTTCTGTTGGGCTTCCTAACCGAATAGCTACGTAAATTTTGCTTAAAAGTCAAAAGACAATTTGTCGAAGATAAGCCTTATGATTCTGTGACGGCATCCGGTTTTTGGGCTTGAGTTTCCACCCGATGCAAGCTGGGTAGCAGCGAACCGATTAACCCCAGGGCGAGGATACAAACCGCCGATAGCGTATAGACAAACGCAATTCCGCTACCCGTTTCGCTACCGAATAAACGGCCGAAAATTGGGGTTAACGCCCCCCCCGGTTGCATTGCGGGTTCAAAGATAAAATCGGCAATCGGGCCAGCGATTAAACTGGCAAATGTGCCAATAATGGTGCCAATGGCTTGATCGGCGGCAAAAACGCGCCCTTGGGCATGGCTGGGAATTGCGGCATACCAGATAGCATTGGTGGAACTAAAGGCGAGGGGCAGATGTAGCGAGGCAAAAAATTGCGCCCCCATCCACAAGGGCGGTACGCGACCGACACCCAAGGCTATTTTACTCAAACCAATCCCCATAAAGCCGACTAACATCCCCCGGACTCGGCTGCGAAATCCGCCCCAAATGCCGAGAGCGATCGCGCCAATTGCGCCCCCAACGCCAGCGGCGGTGACAACTGCCCCCAAAACTTGGGCATCTCCTCCACTCCGGGCAAGGATGACGGGTTGATAAAGGGTTTCGCCGAGTTGTTGGAAAAACCAAAATAGGGAAAAGGTGAGTGTTAGCACCCATAAATTCGGTCGGGAGAAAATATACCGAAAGCCCCAAACCACCTTTTGCACAATTGATTCGGGTTGGCTGGTTTCGGCGTCGGCGGGTGGAGGTTGGGGAATTCTGCGCCAAATGAGGGTAGCCACTGCGATCGCAAAGGTGGCAACATCAATCAAAATAATCCCCAATAAGCCAATTTGCGGATACAAACTCCCGGCTAAGGCGGGGGCAAAAATGGCAGAAGCGTAAGTGACTAAGGAAGCGAGGCTGCTGACGCGGGTGTAATGCTCGGAGGAGACAATTAAGGGGATGGCGGTGGAATAGGCGAGATTTTGAATGGGCCCAAAACACCCATAAACAGCCGCTAAACCGTAGAGATGCCAGACGCGCAAGGTATCGGTGGCATACAGCAAGCCGACTATCAGCGTACACAAGACGATGCAAGTATCGCTGAAAATCATTAAATGCTTGCGGTTAAACCGATCGGCAAGCAACCCGGCAAAGAGGGTGACAAAAATTTGGGGAAGCTGAAAGAAGAAGCTAAATAAGGCGATCGCCGTTGCTGCCCCAGTCAACTCCCACACCCAGAGGGTGAGGGCAAATTGAGTCATGGCGCTGCCAATGGCAGAGACGAATTGACCGCTCCAGATGATTAGAAATCCACGCACGGTAATATTTAGAAAAAAGGATGTAGCTGTACTCAGTAAGGTTTAGGACAGACTGAACTGCTAAAAGGATGAGACTTACTCAGCACTCAGCACTCAGCACTTCGCTATAGTTAGGGCGAGAGCATTTGCTCCTCAATTTCCTGGAGATAAACTTCTGCCCCCAAGGGACCGGGATAGGCTAAACAACTATAAGCGCTGGCAAAATAGACGCGGTTGTTTTGACTGGCTTTGAGCGATTGGGCGATCGCGTTATTCTCCCAGTCTTGTTGAATTTGTTGTAACTGCGATCGCTCGAAGTCCTGAGTTTGGGGTGCATTGCGGCTAAAGTCGTAACCCAACAATAAAACAGAATCGGCGGGAAGCTGGGGCAGTTTTTCAAGCGATAAATTGGGACTTCCCGTTGGCGAGTTGGGGGGTAAAACCAACTCAAATCCAATATTTTCCAGTAGAGAACCGCAGGATGTGGTATTCCCTTCGACGCGCAAGCCGCGATCGAGTTGATTACCGACTAAGACTAAGATGCGAGAGCGTTCTTGAATTTCGGCGGCTAGATTTTGCCGAACTTGGGCGATTCGTTGTTGATGTTGGGCGATCGCGTTTTGAGCCAGTTCGCGGCGATCGGCGATCTGGGCAATTTTCTGTAAATTCTCTTGCCAGTCGTTACCCACACCGTAGGGCAAAATCAAGGTTGGGGCTATTTGAGACAGCAGCGCATACTCCTGTTGATTCATCTCCAGGGTTGCCAGAATTAAGTCTGGCTTGAGTTGAACGATCGCTTCTAAAGAAGGATCGGGAGAAGTGCCAACATAACGAATCGGTTGGGTAATGCGATCGCCAAGTAAAGGAATCTGTTCGCGAGGATTATCTAGCGTATCGGATTGAAACTTCACCAAATCGGCATAACCGACGGGCTGCAAATCCAATACCAGCAAGAGTTCTAATAAACTGGGGGAAAGGGCAACAATCCGCTGGGGAGGTTGACAAATTTGCGTTTCTCCCAGGGAGTGTTGGATCTGCTGACACTCTGCTGCGGCTGAGGGGGGTTGAGTGTCCCTAGTCCGATCTTGACAGGCGGTTAACACTAAGAGGGCTAAGGGGACGATCCACCTCAAACGCGACTTTCTCCTCAAAACCTTTCTCCTGGCTTAAAACTGAACGGTGATGGAACCGAGGACGGTAAACGGTTCGCCGGGATTAATGTTAGCGTTTCTCAGGGTGCTGGCTGACTCGATGTAGTTGACATCAAAGATATTCTTGAAGTTTAAAGCGAGTTGCCAGTTGTTGCGCCGATAGTAAATGGCGGCATTGGTGAGAAAATAGCTATCGAGTTTAAAGCTATTGGGTAAACCCCCTTGGCGATCGCCCACGAAGTTAAATCCCACCCCAAATCCTAACCCTTGGAGATCGCCTTGCTGAATTTCGTAGGTTGTCCACAACCCGGCGCTATGTTTGGGGATATTCGCCAGTCGGCTACCTTCAAAGTCGGGGTTGGTGTCTCTGGTGACTTTGGCATCGTTATAGGTGTAGAAGCCAATTACATTCCAACCCGGTACAATTTCTCCGGTGACATCCAATTCCACGCCGCGACTGCGCTGTCTTCCGGTGGGAATCACAAAACCCAGGTTGGGGAAGTCGGGGTCGGCAACGGCGACGTTTTGTTTGGTAATGTCAAAGTACGCTAGGGTGGCAATCAATCGCCGATCGAAGAGTTCTGTTTTGACTCCGACTTCATACCCTTCGCCTTTTTCCGGTTCTAGGGAACTTCCCGTCGCCGTGGTTCCCAAGTTCGGCGTAAAGGATCGCGAATAGCTGGCGTAGAGGGAGACGTTTTCAACGGGTTTGTAGACTAAACCCAAGCGGGGGGTAAAGGCGTCATCGCTTTGATTATCGCGATCGCCTGCTAAAGGTCGCGTTTCGCGGTCGATATTGTCATAGCGCAAACCCGCTAAGAAGATCAATCGCTCGTCAAAGAAGGATAATTGATCTTGCAGATAAACCCCGATCCGATTCACGCGCCGAGAATAGCTGCTACCTAACGGTTCTAGGTCATCCCGGTTCGGTCTGCGGTTTTGACCGTAGATGGGATTGAAAATGTTAATGGTAGTGGGGTTGGAGAAGTCGAGAAACGCCAGATAGTCTTCTTCGTAGCGGTTCAAATCGACCCCAAATAAGAGGGTATGTCCGACGGGGCCTGTGTTAAATTCGCCAACGGCGTTGGTTTGCAGGGTAAAGGAACGATCCTCCGAACTTTGTTGAGCAAAAATTCGGGAGACATCTCCAGTCTCTTCGTCAATTAAAAAGGGTGCAGAGGTGAAGTTGTAGTCGTATTGGTAATACTGGTAGCGGAAGGCGTTGCGAATTTTCCAGTTGTCGCTGAAGCGATGCTCGAAGTCGTAACCCGTGCTGAGATAATCGTTTTGGGTGATATCGTCGGGTTCGTTGGGAATGCGATCGCGCGGGACGTTAACTGGGCGGTTGCCAATGGCGAATAATCCCGGATCGACGGGACGCTTTTCGTTAAGGTAGTCTAGAGACACGCTGAAGTCGGTGCGATCGCTGATATTCCAGGTAATGATGGGGGCGATCGCAAATCGTCGGATCTTTTGGTCGTAATCTCGGAAGCTTTCCCCTTGGCTGTAAATGGCGTTAATCCGATACAGGACGTTCCCTTCTTCGGTTAGCGGCCCGGAAAAGTCTAAACGCGGTCGGACAAAGTTACGGTTGCCAATTTGCAATTCGGCTTCATAAAAGGGTTCCCGTAGGGGTCGTTTCCCGACGAGGTTGATAATTCCCCCCGGTTGGATATCGCCGTAGAGGATAGACGCGGGCCCTTTTAAGACTTCAATGCGTTCTAGAGTTCCGACTTCGGCGAGGGGTTGTTCGCCATACAACCGAAAGCCGTTTTGGACGATGGGTGCGTTTTCAAAGCCGCGCAAGCTAAAATCGTAACCCCGACTTCCGGAAGTCCCGCCAAAGGAAACGCCGCTAACGTTGCGTAAGGCTTCTTCGAGGCGTACCACTTGCTGATCTTGGATGACGCGCTGGGGAACGACTTGGATCGCTTGCGGGGTATCGATAATCGGGGTATCGGTACGAGTTCCGGTGGTGGCGTTGGGGACGAGGTAGCGTTCGCCTGATTGCGGGGTGGTAATCAGAACTTCGATTTCTTCTTGTCCCGGTTCAATAGCAGGCGGGGGTTGTGGGGAAGGCTGCGTTGCGGTTGGAGAGTCGGTAGTCGCAGCCAGGATAACTTGACCGTTGCGATCGCTAACTGCGACGGTGGGTAATTCGGTCGTCCCCACAATCGTAATTCTGACTGAATTGGGCGATTGTTGGACGGCGTTAACGCTGGCTATTCCGGGCGCGGGTTCCCGTTGCTCAAAGCTTTGACCCGTGGGTAGCCGCAATTGGCTATTGACAATATCGACAAACCATGTTGTCCCAAAGCTCCCGGTAAAGGTTTGGGGAATAGCGGTTGAGTCGGTCTGGAGGATGACTTCTAGACCTTGAGTTGTGGGTTGGATGGTAACACCCGCGATCTCGATCGTTTGGGCGATCGCGGGTGCTGCGATTAGTGCCAGAGTTGTACTCGCCAGCAAAAGACTGGGAACTCGGTATAGTCCGTTCAAACTGATTCTCACTCCCTCACCTGATATGGATAGATCGAGTTACCCGATCTTTAGAAAATTATTGAAAAATACTATCATTAATTTGATTTTTGAAAATCATTATTGCTAATTTTTAGATTCAATTGGGGCGATTGCTGCTGTTCATCCAGGCTGCGCGCCCTTATCCCTGGGTGAATGAGGCAAAATGAGAATAGCGATCGCCCCTAGCCCTGGTCGATCTTCGCCTGACTCTAACTGATAATAACTTTCACTGAAAACAGTAATTTTTACAGCAAACGGCATTCTTTTGCAAGCCTGCTGTCCTCCTAAATAAAGGTTACTTTTGATACTCCAATCATCCCAACAGACACTTACTGAAGGCATCTGTTGGGATCGGGTTGAAACCTAGGCTTCTAACACCACATTGGTCAGCATCGTATTCATTTTGTTCACCGATTCCACGTATTCCCGTTGGGGAATCGACTCGCCCACAATTCCGGCCCCCGCATTGAGATAAATTTCGCTACCGTATTGGTAAACCGAGCGGATCGCGATCGCCATATCTGCCAACCCCTGGCTATCCACCCAACCAATACTCCCGGCATAGATCCCGCGCGGTTCATCTTCCAAGCGATCGATCCACTCCAGCGCCTGCGACTTATCGATCCCCGACACCGTAATTCCCGGAAACAGCACCGTCAGCGCATCCCATAGCGTCTTACCCGCGCGTAACTGACCCCCCACCCGCGAGGACAAGTGCTGCACGCAGCGATACTTCTTCACCTCCATAAAATTGAACACCCGCACCGTTTCCGGCAGACAGAACGAATCGAGTTCGCTTTGGGCCAACCAAATTGAAAGCGCGTGTTCCTTCACCTCCTTCGCATCCCTAAACAGTTCGTCATACAGGCGCGCATCATCCTCAGCGCGATCGCTGCGGGGTCGAGTTCCCGCCAAGGGGTTCGTAATCACGGTTCGATCTGCATGGACTTCCATCAAAATCTCTGGACTAAAACCCACCGCGCGCACATCTTCGAGTTGCAAGCAATAGGAACGCGCCGAGTTATTCGCCTGAGAACCGACAACATACGTTCCCAACACATCCAAATTGCCGCTCAATTTCTTCGAGCGAGAGATAATTGCTTTATGCAAGCGATCGCTTTGAATCGCCCCAATCAACTGTTCGATCCGTTGGGAATAGTCCGCACAGTCGGCAAAATCTTGCGTTAAATCCAGCGGCGTATAGGCGGGGATCTCGCTGGTTTGGGCCAGAAGGGTTTGGATGGGTTCTAGCGATTCCCGCGCTAGGGTGCGAACCAATACCCCTTCAGAAGAGACGCGCAACTCCGTCTCCGGTACCATAAAATAGAGCAACGGTTGGGCGATCGCCTTAGAATAGGCTGAATAAAATCCCGCCATATCAAACGACACATAACCGTAAGCCGTCCAATCCTGAAGCGGTAAAGACCCCAGCAACTCCCCAACCTGCTTAAACGGATCGGTAGCCGGTTCGCAGCGAGAGCGATCGCCACTGTCCAATTGCACCGTATCGCGCGTTACGAGAACCCTCGCAAGCTGATTTCCAGCGATCCGAACTTCCCCCTTCCCTTCATAGAGAACATAGGACTTAAAAATTCCTGCCTTCAGACAGCGGTGTAAAATCGCCGTCGCATCCTGTTGGCCCGAAATAAATACTTCTTGATACGTCGGGATCGTTTGAATTTGCGTCACCATAACAATTGTCCTGAGTGCTGATTTATGCGCGAGTGGTAGAAAAATCGGTGCGTTGTTGAGAACGCGTTAGTAACTTGCGGTGAATTTTGCCTGTGGGAGTACGCGGTAACTCCTCTACAAAACAAACCTTTTTCGGCGCTTTGAAGTGAGGTAAGCGCTGTTTAGCAAAGCGGCAAATCTGCTGTTCTAATTCCGGGGATGGCTGATAGTCCGACTTCAGGGTAATATAAGCCACCACCTGAGTTAGCGCCTCAGACTCTGGAACCACCGCCACCTCTAAAACCTGCGGATGTTGGTGCAACACATCCTCAATTTCCATCGGCGAAACCCATTGACCGTTCACCTTAAACAGGTCATCCTTACGGCCCATAAACTTGAAATACCCATCCGCATCGCACAGGTACTTATCCCCCGTTCGCATTGCATGACCATAGAGGGCCTGCCGCGTTTGTTCCAGTCGGTTCCAATACCCCAGCATCAAGCTGTCGCCGCTGACTTGCAAATTGCCAATTTCACCAGGGGGACAGGTTGCGCCAAACTCATCCACCACGCGCACGTCATATCCGGGAACCGGACGGCCAGACGTACCGGGTTTGCATTCTCCCGCGCGGTTGGCGAGGAAAATATGCAAAAATTCTGTCGTCCCAATTCCTTCGCAGATTTCCCGGCCATACACCTCGCGCCACTGCTGCCAAAGGCTTTCGGGGAGTTGTTCGGCGGCTGAAACGCACAGTCGCAGCGAAGAAACATCTAGCGGTGCAATGTCGCGAACGGCGAGTAAGTTGGCGTATACGCTGGGAATGCCAAAAAAGACAGTCGGCCGATAGCGCTCAATATCGGCAATGATATCAAAGGCGTTATTGGCATCGGAAAGGACAGTTGCCGCACCCACAGCCATTGGCATATATAAGCTATTTCCCAAACCGTAGGCAAAAGGCAGATTGGCGACAGAATAGGTAATATCTTCGGGTTGCAAGCCTAGGGTTGCTTTGCCATAGTTTTCTGCACAGACCACCATGTTCTGGTGCAGGTGGATGACGCCTTTGGGGTTGCCTGTACTGCCGGAGGTGTACAGCCAAAAGGCGGGTTCGTCGCGGAGGGTGTCAGCAGGGGGTAGCGGTTGTGCTGGCATTGGCGACAGGTACGCCAAAAAGGGGGTTTCTCCGTCTTGAAGCAGGGTTGTTTGTAAGTTGGGAGATTGGATGGGGTGCAGTTGCGTTTGCCAAGCTTGGGTGGTGAGTAGGAGTTTGGCCCGCGAGTCTTGCAGGATGTATTGCACTTCTTCTAAACTGCAAGCGGTGTTGATGGGAACGGGAACGGCACCGATCCAGATGGCTCCCCAAAAGGTGAAGATGAGTTCTGGGGTATCGGGTAATAGGAGTGCGATGCGGTTTTCGCGTTCAATGCCGAGTTCTAGGAGCGATCGCGCTGCCTTTTGCACCCATTCATAGACTTGAGTGTAAGTATAGGTTTGTTCTTGGTAAAACAGGGCGATTTTGTCGCTGAGATGGCGTTCTAGAAAGTAGGCGGCAACATTAAAGCGGCGAGGTAGTTGTTGAGAAATCCTTTCCATTGGTTTGATCCTGGGTGGTTAATCTTTCACTGAGCCACAACCCAAACGAGGACGCGTTCTTCCCAATGACACCAACTGGCTAACCATTGCTGAATTTGTTTTTGTTCGGCGATGGCGATCGCTTTTCCATGCAAGCAAATGGTGAGTTGATGCGAGGAGAGGTTGGCTTCTATTTCATGCCAGTCAATTCCTACTAATCCGGTTGAGAGTGCTTTTCCTACGGCTTCTTTGGTGGCAAAGCAAACTGCAAAGGCTTGAGGGGGATGGGGATGAGCTTGACAGCGCTCAATCTCGCTTGGCGTGAAAATTAGGTTTAGGGTTTCGCGATCGTATCGTTCAATCCATTTCACCATTTTGGCGATGGGGGCAATATCGACGCCAATTCCTTTAAGTCCAGCACTGGGTTGTTGCTCGGGGAAGAAAATGTTCAAGCCTCCGTTAATCGTTTGAGGGGAATTTGGCAGTAGAAACGCGATATTTTCATGACTCTTGACAAGGTTGAGTAATTGGAGGTCAGATTTTATAAAAAGACCCGATTTTGAGGGGCGTAAAATATTCGCGATCGCAGCAGTGCAAGTCAATCTGACTTCTGAGTTTCCACTTAAAGCTGATGCTTTTGTTGAGGAAAAGCGGCGGTCAGATGTAGCAATTTTTAAACCAAAATCTGTCGCGTAGGTTGGGTTAAACAAGACTCAACCCAAGCGACGACTTTAGAGATATTTAAGTTTGGGAGAGACTAATTTCAGATTGAATTGCCGTTTCAACGCGCTGACAAACTTGGGTTAACGTCATATCTTGACGCGTTTCTAGTTTGACTCGAACGCCAAACTGGCGCTTTAACTCTAAAGATAATTCTACGATTTCTGTAGAGTCAAGCTGTAAATCTTGATGGAGTAAGGTCTGTTCATGTAAGTCCTCTTTGGGAATGCCGAGATCGCTCAGGATGGTTTGCAGAATACCCATCACTTCTAGATGATTCATAGGGTCAAATCCCTGGAAAAATGATGCGTTTCTCTACAAATTCGGGCGCTTGCAGTTGTTATCTCCCAACTGTTTTCGGTACGCGCAGAAAACGCTGCGAGCAGGGGCTGCTATTGATAGATTTCAGCATACTCGCTTTTGTCCAAATCGCAAGTTTAGCCTCAAACCCTTACCCTATCTCGCTTGCAGGGGATTTTAGAGCTTATTGATAATTAATTTCTATTAAAAATCTCTGAGGAATAAAAAAAAGAGTGGCTTTGAGGTCTTGTCAGGGCGGGATGAAGTAGTAGAATACCTAAGTCAGTCGCAAATTATTCTCAACTACTGCTTGAGATTCTTGAGAGATTTATCTGTCAACTCCTGTTGACGCAGGCGACCGACCCAGATTCAAGCATTAGCCCCAGTCGAGCAGTACAGAGCTTTCAATCAACTCCACTGATTGAACTCTTCCTCTGTTATCCATCGCCCTTGAGAAGGAGTTATACCGTGACGAGTTGCTCGATCGGTATTCGTTCGGTTGCTGTCCAATTTCCCCGCGAGATTCGGACAAACGATTACTGGTCTGAAAAATACCCAGATTTAGCCGCCCCTGTTGCCTCCCGGCGTTCTCGGATCGCCCGATCTGTACCTGCCAACCCCAGCGGCTTTGATATTTGGTCGCAAGAAGTTGCGCCGTACTTAAGCGATCGCTTTCGGGGAAATGTCGAACGGCGAGTGCTGAGTGGGGCCGAAACCGCACTGAGTCTGGAATCTCAGGCCATTCAGGAGGCGATCGCCGCTGCCAACTTGCAGCCCGACGACATCGATTTAGCGATCGCCACCTCCCTATTTTCCGACACCCTCGGCTTCGGTCAGGCCGCCAAACTGGGCTTGCGCTGTCCGGCGTGGAACCTTGAGTCCACCTGTGCTAGCGCCCTCGTCGCCTTGCAAACCGCCCGCGCCCTGATCCAAACTGGAGAGTATCGCCATATCCTGGTTGTCGTTTCCCAGATGGGATCGAAGGCCGTTGAAGAAACCGATACCCTATCCTGGTCAATGGGAGACGCGGCGGGCGCATTTATTGTCAGCGAAATGCCCGCCCACCAAGGGGTTCTCGCCACGCACATCATCAGCGCTGGGGCAGCATCCGGGGCTTATGCTTACGAACTCGCTAGCGATCGCCTCTCGATCCGTACCGGAGATAACGCCAGCGCGATCGCCGAAACCGCCGTTGACTTTGTACGCACTTGCACCCAAGCCGTTTTAGACAAAGCGGGAGTCAGTCTAGACGAGATTGACTGGTTTGCTTTCAATACCCCAACTGCCTGGTATGCCAGCGTTTGCGCCCGTGCCTTGGGCATCGATCCCGCACGGACTTGGAATCTTTATCCCCGCTACGCCAATATTGGGCCCGTTTTCCCCCTAGCCAACCTCGACTGGGCAGCGCGAGGGCAAAAACTAAAAGCAAATGACCTGATCCTCGTCTACGCCAACGGTGCAGGCGCAACCGCCGTTGCTACCCTAATGCGTTGGGGAAATGTCGCCTTGGGTTGCGAACCCGCCCCCCCCTTAAGCAGCGCCGCCGCCCAAACGACCGTACAGCTAGCCGCATCAGAACCCACCCAGCCTGCGGAAATTCCCAACTTATCCTTAGAAAAACTTTTAGCCACCGCCCCCAGCGAACGAGAAATCCAATTAGAAACCTATCTTTTAAGCTGGTTTGCCAGTTCTCTGCAAAAACCCATTCATCAATTTAACCCCCAACAAACCTTCGCCACCTTACTCGACTCCTTAATGGCACTAATGCTGAAAAGCCGAATAGAAGTCGATCTCCAAGTCCAAGTCCCCATCGAACAACTGTTTGGCGATCGCACCATTCACCAACTCGCTGAATATATCCTCACTCAACTCACCCTCACCACCCTCACAAGTTCTCCCCTGTCTGTGGAAGAACGGGAAACGTTGCGACTCTGAATGGGAGGTGGGGGGATAAGTGTCTGGTGGGAATTCAACACTTTGCTCTTCTAGAGAGATGGGG
>NZ_JASVEJ010000006.1:0-44060 GCF_030285425.1 Geitlerinema calcuttense NRMC-F 0142
CCAGGTTTTGCCCGTGCCGGGCGGGCCTTCCAGCAGCAGGCCGTTGAGCGGCTCGCCGCCGGCTTCCTCAAAGACGCGCACGCCGCGCAGCAGCGTCACGATCTGTTTTGCCTGTTCGAGCAGTTCCGGCTGCCCGCGATAATCCTTGAAGCTGACGCCTTCCTGACCGGGCCAGATGGTGTACATGCGCGTGCGGCTGAGGAACCAGAACATGGCGATCAACTGGAAACCGAGCAGGCTGCCCATCAGGCACATGCGACCGATGATGAAGGGGATGTAGGCCAGCGGCGTCTGTACGGCGGCGGCAAGCTGCGCATTGAGCAGGACGGCTATCGTGAAAGCGATGATCAGCAGCAGCAGCCAGCGGCGGGCGAAGAAACGACGGATACGATAGGGAAGTTTCCTTCGCTTATCGACCAGTGTTTCTTCTTCCTGCCAGCTAAAACGTCTGGGTTCAGGATCGGGCGATAAGTTGGTGGGCTTCGCAATTGACATACAGCTATCCGTAAGGAACTCGATGATCTGTATACGTCTGGAAAGCGGCTTTCCGATTTTCCGCTTCCCCCATCAGCACAACGGGCGGCTGGCTGTGGGGGAAAACGGACGAACAACCTGTGCTGGCGGCTTCAGAGCGAACCCGCCGCCGACAGCATGAACAGCGGATGATTGGGCGAGCCTTCATACAACTGAACACTGCTGGCGCTCTCGTAGATCAGCGTGCCGTTAGCGATCATGTCAAAGAAGGTGTTCAGCGAACGTTCTCCCTGGAGATACGCCTGCGCTGCCGAGCGCTCGATCTGCGCGTTGGCGATGACGATGCCGATGAAGCTTCTGCCGCTGTCGAGCGTGGTCACTGACTGCGGAGCGAGCAGAGTGACGCGCAGAATATCCGCGTTGACGCTCTCGCGCATCGTCCCGACCCACGTCAGTTCAAAGGCGCGGCGCAGCGCGTCGAGCTGGGCGATCTGCCCCTGCGTGGAATTGTCGGTCTGCGGCGGGTTGAATAACATGCTGACCGTGAAAACGCGGTTTTCAAAATCCTCGCGAATCTCGATGATGTCTACAGCGCCGCTGGCGGCTTCGATCCGGTCTGCCGCTGCGGATAAGCCAGGGTCTGTGCCGCCGGATTTATCTGCCATGACGAGATCGCCAGCCTGTACGGCGGTTTCTGCAATCGATTGAGGATTATCCTGACCTGTCAGCACGCGAAGTCCGGGCAGGCTTTGGCAGCCCGCGACGACGAGCAGCGCAACGACGAGGAATGGAAACGAAGCGAACCTGCGCATACGATAAAGTCCTTCAATCTCACCTGATTAGGACGGTCAGGTCAATAGTTGATAGCTTAACACGATTTAATGTGAATCGATCGGAAAGCCTTCGTAACTTTCAGAAAGCCTTAACCTCCTAAAAATTGAGGTGTGCAGGCTGTCTATCCCTTGAAAATGGGGGGATCCAGAGCCTTGAATCGCGTTATGCTACTGATACTTGTAATAACCGGCATGCTGATGCAGGTTCAATATTGAAAGGGCTGCCGAATGCGCACACGACTGACAACCCTATATGCGTTCAGCGCGCTGTTCGTTCTGCTGATCCTTGCCGCTGTGCCGGTTTACGCTCAGGGGAATTCGCTCGTGGCGTTCGTCAACACGGGCAGTCAGTTGATCGTGGGCAGCGCGGACGGATCCTATCGCTGGATCATGACCAATCCCGGTGAACAACTGGCGGAGCCGGTCGGCTTTGCCTGGTCGCCGGATGCATCGCGTCTGTTCTTTGCCGTCAATGCTGGTGGGGAAGCCAGCCTGCGCGTCGGCACGATCGCCACGCAGAGCCTGATCGAGATCGGGCGTGTGCCTGCCAGCAATCTGAGCGGCGGCGTGTGGCGGCGGGATGGCGGCGGCGTGTTCGTCGGCTATGCGGATACGATCGCGCTCTTTGATGCCAATGGCGGCGGTGCGACTCCTGTGATCACCGGTCAGGGGGCCGTCCGACTGATCTCGCCGTATGGCGACGATCGCCCCAACCTTCAGCGCCCCAGCAGCCTGTCTGCCGACGGGCAGTATCTGCTTTTCCAGCAGGCTGATGGACGCTACGCGATCTACGGGCTGACGACCGGTTCCCTGTTTGCGCTGCCGGGCACGAATGACGCTGCCGCCCGCTCAAGCGGGTTATGGTCGAGCGCGGCTCCGCTGGTGGCGACATGGGGGTATCAGGGCAGCGCGATCCTCAATGTGACCTATGCGCCGACCGGGGCGACAGTGACGCTTGACAGCGGGCGGAGCGCGCCGATCACGCCGCTGGCGTGGATTCCCGGCTCCACCGCGCTGATCTACCGCGATGCAACCGGTTTTGCGCGGGTCACTGATCTGTCGTGCCTGGCATCTTCATGTGCCGGGAACCCACTTCAGACCGGCGTTGAACTTGCGCCAGCGACGGCGACGGATATCCAGACCGAGAGCGGCTTTGCCTTCTATCGCGATGGCGACGGGATTTATGCGGTTTCGCTGAGCTGCCTGAACGCAGGCAACTGCCTGAGCAGCGCCAGCCTGCTTGGCATCAATGCAGCTCCCGGCACTGTCCTGCATATCTCCGGCGGCACGCTGGCCTATACCAGCTACACCGCTGACCCGAATAATCCGGCCGATCGCGCGGTCAACGTGATCGATCTGGCGTGCCTGAGCAGCGGCGGCTGTCAGCCGATCCCGGTGGTATCTGGGGCGGTGGCGGGGCTGGTCTCGCCGGACGGGATGGCGGTTGTGATCGAAGGGGCAGCCGGGCTGAATGCCTTTAACCTGGTGACGTTTAACCCGGCATGGCTGAGCGATTATTCGGGCGGTCAGCTTCTGCTGGATGCGCAGTGGCGGTAAGCTTTTCGGCACAGGTGCAAGAATCAGAACGGACGCGACCCTGAAAAGAGCCGCGCCCGTTTGTTTGCCAGTGACAGGCAAAAAACTTATTCTGGCAGATTGCCCGCCGGTGGCAGCGGGCGTCCGCCCCAGACGACATCGAAATTGGCGCCCAGCGCTTCTGCTGGAACCCAGACATACTGCGCCTGACAGGCGACGAACAGCTTGTAGAATCCATCACGCGCTTCGATGATCCACCATGACGTGCCTACCGGCAGGACGACATCGGTCAGCGTGTCGTATGAAGCATCCCAGAAGACCTGCGTCGGGAAGATCACGCGCCCCTGACCGAGTGTGGTGGGTGACAGCGGATACGGGCATGCAGGTGAGGCAACGGTGGGGATGGCTTCACTCTGGCACGAATCATAGACCGAGTTGGGAACACCGTAGGGCTCGATAGCATTGTAGGTGTAACCAAAGCCAGTGCCGTCGGTATCGACATAGATACCGATATCTTCATCATCATAATACCGATCCACGGTATAGATCACCTGCTGAGGTTGCCCGATATCCCCGCTAACCATAAAGGAAGCGAGCAGATTGCCATCGTCAAAGATGTTCACATAGACTATGTTCGACACTATTGTACCGGCTGCAAATTTGGCGAAAGACTTGCCGTCCAGCCGCACTATCAGCGGCGCTGGCATGCTGAAATCGATCACGATAGTGCAGCCGACGGTTTGTGCGTTCAGCCCGATACTGCTGGCTCCCCCGAAAACGGGCATCACGGCGGCGACGAGCATGAGCAGGACAACGACGGAAACCATAAATTTTCGGTAAAGCGAATTCATAGGATCTCCTGTGGATTAAAACGGGTAAAAATTGGTGAGGACTACGATGGGCTTCGCGTGTCTGTCACGGAAATCAACTATACAGCATTTCCAAATACGCGCGACTCATAAAGTACTGCCCTTGCTGAAAGCACCTGACGGGATCCCGCCCGGCGCTGTTCTCTTATTGAGGAGAGGAAAAACACACTGATGAAGATTCGACCGGAAACTACTGCTGATTATGCGGCGCTCGCCCGCCTCAATATCCTCGCGTTTCATGAGCGCATCGACGAATCGCATCTGGTCAGCCTGGTGCGGCAGCGGCGCGCCTACGATCCTGATCTCTGCCTCGTTGCAGAACTGGATGGGCAGATCGCCGGTCACATCATGTTCAACCCGATGCGCATCCGTCTGATGGGGCAGACGCTCGATGCGGTCAACCTCGCACCCGTGGCGGTGCTGCCGGGCTATCAGCGGCAGGGGATCGGCAGGGCGCTGATCGAGGCGGGGCACAAGGTGGTACGAGACAAAGGTTACGGACTGAGCCTGCTGCTGGGGCACACGGACTACTATCCGAAATTCGGCTATGTCATGGGGCTGTTCGGGACGGCTTCAGTTGAAGTTGACTCCGAGGCGGAAGGCGCTCCAGCAGACAGCCTGACTGTCCGCACGGTGACCGAGGCTGACCTGCCCGCGCTGATGGCGCTCTGGCTGCATGAGGAAGGCGGCGTCGATTTCTCGGCGGAGCCGGAACCGACGCTGATCGACTGGCTCAGCCCGAACCCGGCTGTCCAGCCGCGCATTTATGAGCGGGATGGGCAGATCGTCGGCTACACCCGGATCGACACGCGCCGGCCGCATGCTCCGCTCATGTTCCTGTCCGGGGATGCGCTGTCCGCGCGCCAGATGATCGCGTGGTGTGCCGCTCAGGCGGGGCAGCGGATGCTCACCCTGCCGCTGCACCCGGCTTCGGCTTCGGCGGCATTTTTCAACGGCGCGAAGGTCGATCCGTGGGATGCAGCGATGGCGATCCCGCTGACGGAGGATACGCCGCTGCATGACTTCATCGCGCAGGTGAAATCAGGTCAGCGGCTGCCCGGCAGGCTGATCTGGCCGAGCGTGTTTGATGTGAGCTAGGGGATCACTGTGCCGGAACGTTCAAAGACTGTAATTCGCCAGCCGCGATCCTGATCAGTGGTTTGGATCTGCCAGCCCTCCACATGAAGTTTTTCTGTCTGTGCCTGAAAGATGCTGGCGGCTTCACTGCGCAGCCGTTCCTGAGCGGATCGATCGCTGCTGAAACTGCCGGGCGGACGCCACGAGAACAGCGCTTTGGAGGTTTTTTTCCACGCGCTGTAACTGCTGTAGGTTCTGGATAATCCGTCGTTGCCCCGGCTGATCTGGCTGCGCAGCGTGGATGCCAGATCACCGGGTAAGAGCAAAACGACTGCGCCGCATTCATCGCGGACGCAGTCGATCAGCATGATGAGTGAAACCAGATGTTTCTCAGCCACCGGCCATCGCTCCGATGATGCGGAACGGTTCTTTGCCCTTCACCACATCGTCCGGCACGCTGGCATCCGGCGGCTCATGAGAGAGATCCTCTCCGCAGGCGAAGAAGCGGACGAACGCCCGGCGTTCATGCGTCGAAATATCGCGGATCGTGCCGCGCAGCATCGGGTAAGCCGCCTCCAGCGCGTCCAGGATGGCGCGCTGTGTGACCGGCTCCGGCACATCAAGATCGACCGCGCCTGTCACCTGTGCCAGCGTCCGCAGATGCGTCGGCAGGGTCACACGGATGATCATGACAGCACCTGCACCTCAACCGACAGCACGGGCGGCAGATCGTGGACGATCGGCATCCAGTGATCGCCGGAATCGGCGGAGACGTAGATTTGCCCGCCCGTCGTCCCAAAGTAGATACCGCACGATTCCAGCTTATCGACGGCGAAGGCGTTGCGCAGGATGTTCACGTAGCAGTTTTCCTGAGGCAAGCCGTTGGTGAGCGCTTCCCACTCATTGCCACCGGAACGGCTGCGGTAAACGCGCAGTTTGCCATCGGGCGGGAAGTGATAGGAATCGCTGGTGATCGGCACGACGTAGATCGTTTCTGGTTCATGCGCATGCACGCCGATCGGAAAACCGAAATCGCTGGGCAGGTTTCCGCTCACTTCATGCCAGAGATCGCCGCCGTTATCGGAACGCATCACGTCCCAGTGCTTCTGCATGAACAGGGTGTTCGGCCGCGAGGGATGCAGCGCGATACTGTGGACACAGTGCCCGACTTCTGCTTCGGCGTCGGGCAGTTCGCCTTCTGACAGCAGTCCCCGGTTGATCGGCTTCCAGGTCGTGCCGCCGTCATCACTGCGGAAAGCCCCCGCCGCCGAGATGGCGACGTAAATGCGGTTCGGGTCATCCGGGCTGAGGATGATCGTGTGCAGGCACATGCCGCCTGCCCCCGGCTGCCACAGGTTCGATTTCACATTGCGCAGACCGGAAAGCTCACGCCAGCTTTTGCCGCCATCGCTGGAATGGAACAGGGCGGCATCCTCCACACCTGCGTAGATCGAGTCCGGATCGGTTGGCGACGGCTCCAGATGCCAGACGCGGGTAAATTCCCAGGGATGCTGTGTGCCGTCATACCACTGATGTGTGCCCGGCACGCCGTCGTACCTGAATTCATTACTGACAGCTTCCCACGTGGCTCCGCCGTCGTCTGAGCGCTGGATCACCTGCCCGAACCAACCGCCTGACTGTGAGACGTACAGCCGGTTCGGGTCAGAGGGCGTACCGGTGATGTGATAGATCTCCCAGCCGGGGAAGTGGGGGCCTTCAACCTTCCATTCCCTGCGCCGTTCATCTGAGCGCAGGATGAATGCGCCCTTGCGTGTGCCAACCAGAACACGGACTTCACTCATGATCGTATCCCTTGTGATATGTGCCAGGCTGTTTACAGAATAGAACAATTGTTCAGTTCTGTCAAGCGCTTTGCCTGCTGCTGCTGCATGAGTAACAGCGCATCTCTCACGGCAGAATGTTGCCCGCTGCCAGATAAATGTCGTACCACTCCTGCCGCGAGAGGGTGATCTGCGATGCCTTGCAGATATCCTTCAGGCGCTGGGCATTAGTCGTGCCGACGATCGGCTGCATGCGGGCAGGATGACGCAGCAGCCAGGCAATCGCGATGGCGGTGTTTGGGACGCCCTTCGAGGCAACCAGATCGTTGATCACCCGGTTCAGCTCCGGGAATTTGTCATTATCGAGGAACACCCCTTCAAAGAAGCCGTACTGGAATGGAGACCACGGCTGGATCGTGATATCGTGCAGGCGGCAGTAATCGAGGATGCTGCCGTCGCGGTCGATCGAGGCGTCGATCTTCATGTTGACTGTCAGCCCGGCATCGATCATGCCGGTGTTGGTGATGCTCAGTTGAAGCTGGTTGAAGACGAGCGGCTGGCGGACGTAGCGTTTGAGCAGCTCGATCTGCATCGGATTCTGATTGCTGACGCCGAAGTAGCGCACCTTGCCGCTGCCCTCAAGGATATCGAACGCTTCTGCAACTTCTTCCGGCTCGACGAGCGCGTCCGGTCGGTGGAGCAGCAGCACGTCCAGATAATCCGTGCGCAGGCGTTTCAGGCTGCCATCCACGGCTGCCAGGATGTGCTCTTTCGAAAAATCGAACGAGCGCGGGCGAATACCGCATTTGCTCTGAAGGATCATCTTCTCTCGCAGGCTGGGTGACATCTGAATGGCTTCGGCAAATTTCGCTTCTGACTGTCCGCCGCCGTAAATATCTGCATGGTCGAAAAATGTTACGCCTTCATCCAGCGAGGTGTGGACGAGGTTGGCGATCCCCTCCAGCGGCAGCTCATGGATGCGCATGCAGCCGAGGGCGATCTCGGAGACTTCCAGATCGGTATGGGCGACAGGGATGGTTTTCATCGTCACAGGCACTCCTTGCTGACAGGGTTGGTCATGAAAAGTGGAGTATAGCGTATGGGGGTGGTTCAGAAACATGCAGGCCCAGCGGGCATCTGGACGGTGATTTGAGCGGTAGAAACAACTTTTTGACAACGCCTAATAATTACGCTATATTCCTTGCGCAACGTTGTCGCAAAATATGAAATACGGAAATACGATAGATTTATGCCTACTTTGGAAGACGTTGCTGAAAAAGCACAGGTTTCTGTTTCTACTGCATCCCGCATCCTCACCCGTGATCGGAATGGTCGTTTCAGCGATGAAACGCGCCAGCGTGTTTTAAATGCCGCGCGCGAGATCGGTTACAGACCCAACCTGGCAGCGCGTTCCCTGATCTCCGGACAGTCCAACATCATCGGCTTCGTGTCGCCGCGCGTCGTCGATACGCCCTTTACCGCGCTGCGTGTGCTGCAAATCCTGACTCATATCGAAATTGCGTGCAGTGAACGGGGCTATCATCTGCTGCTCAGTTCGCCACGCTATGTCAACGGTGCGCTCGACGAGCATTACATGCAGCTCCTCAGCAGCGGCTATCTGGACGGATTGATCATCCACGACGAAAACGTCAATTTCTCACTGCTTGAGCCGGCGCTGGAATTTGGCATTCCTGCGGTCGTGATCGGCAATCGCGAACATCCCTATTTCGTCAACGGAGACGATTATCTCGGCGGGGCGCTTCAGGCGGAGCATCTGCTTCAGCTTGGGCATCGTCATATCGGCGTGATCGGCTTGCCCGACAATTCGCATTATGCTGCGCGCCTGCGTCTGCGCGGCGTCATGGATGTGGCGAGTCGCATGGGGGTTTCAACGGAGACGTTCTATCGACGGGATGGGGATTTCACTTCAGAAAGCGGTCTGGCTGCGGCGCATTATCTGCTCACCCATCATCCGGAAATCACGGCGCTGCTGGTGAATAACGATCGGATGGCGATCGGCGCGCTTCAGGCTGCAAGGCAGATGGGGCTGCGCGTTCCGCAGGATATTTCGATCATCGGCTTTGATAATCTGCCGCAGTCAGCGGACACCACGCCGCCGCTGACCACTATCGACCAGTCTGTAGAACTGTGGGGTGAAGCGGCGGTGGCGATGCTCCTGCGCGTTCGCCAGGGTGAGCAGCCTGTTTCCCGTATGATGGATACCCGTCTGGTGATCCGCGAGACGACTTCTGCGCCGCGAACAGGAGGACTTCGTTGAGCAGGCACGTGCTGACCTCGCGCCCCAATATTCTCTGTTTTGTCACCGATCAGCAGCGGGCTGATCATCTGGGATGCTACGGCAATCCTGATGTGCAGACGCCGCATATTGATGCCCTCGCCGCTGAAGGAGTACGTTTCACACACGCCTACGTTGCCAACCCGCTGTGCATGCCCAACCGTGCCAGTCTGTTCACCGGCATGTATCCCAAAGCGCACGGGGTACGTGAGAACGGCATCGGGCTGTCGCCTGAACTGCCTGCGCTGCCGGAAGTTCTGCGACAGCAGGGCTATCACACGGCGTCGTTTGGCAAGCTGCATCTCGTGCCCTACAGCATCAAACGACATACGCCGCCTGCGCCATTCGAAATCTACGAGACGCCGGAATACTGGCAGGAGCATACAGACATCCCCGTGCCCTACTACGGATTTGAGCAGGTCTACCTGACCTGTGGGCACGGTCCTTA
The DNA here is from genome assembly GCF_030285425.1 of Geitlerinema calcuttense NRMC-F 0142. Taxonomy (NCBI): domain Bacteria; kingdom Bacillati; phylum Cyanobacteriota; class Cyanophyceae; order Geitlerinematales; family Geitlerinemataceae; genus Geitlerinema; species Geitlerinema calcuttense. The sequence goes on from NZ_JASVEJ010000006.1 coordinate 9,315, forward strand.
CATTTTCGGTCATTACAAACACGAAGTGGGTGAAGAAGTTCATGCCCTGCTGAATATCGATCGGGCAGCAGTGACCCCCTCAGGGGTGCGCGAGTCGTGGAAGGCGGCGATCCCTCAGAGCAGGCATTACAACACGCTCATCGCCGACCACACGATCGAATATCTGCGCACGCGGGATGCAGAACAGCCGTTTTTCATCTGGTGTTCGTTTCCCGATCCGCATCATCCTTATATGCCACCTGCTCCCTACAGCGAGCAGTATGATCCAGCCTCGATCACGTTTGCGCCTGCGCGCCGCGCTGGTGAGCTTGATGATCTGCCCGCCTATTTCCGTGCCAGCCATGAGGGACAGATCACCACCGGCGGGCTGGAAGGCGGCGCGCAGATCAGCGATGCCGATTATCGCGAAATCTTCGCCCATACCTACGGCATGATCTCGATGATCGACGATCAGATTGGGCGTGTGCTGGCGGAGATCGATCGCCTCGGTCTGCGTGAGAATACCATCGTGATCTTCATGAGCGATCACGGCGATCTGATGGGCGATCACTGGCTGATCAACAAGGGTCCCTATCCCTTTGATGGTCTGCTGCGTGTGCCGCTGATCTGGCGTGTTCCGTCAGGCAAAGGCGGGCAGGTGAACGAGAGTTTTGTCTCTGCAGTTGATTTTGTCCCCACCGTGCTGGACGCTGCGGGCATTTCCCCGTATGCCGGCATTCAGGGGCGATCGTACCTTCAGCCGGCACTTGGCGAGCCGGTCAGGCATCGCGACCATGTGTATATCGAGTATGACTGCAGCTATCTGCCGGATCGGCTGCGCCATATCCGCAGTGAAGCCTTTGCCCTGACATTTTATGAAAGGGCTGAAGCTGGGCTGTTGTTCGATCTGCGCAGCGACCCGCGCGAGCTTCACAACCGTTGGGACGATCCGGCGCTCACGGAAGTACGTGAGGAGCTGCTGCGTCAGCTCTTGCGGGACAGCGTTGAGGCAGATAGCTGGCTGCCGCTCAAAAAGGGGCATGCCTGATCATGGCTGAGATCAGAAATGTCCTGTTCATCATGGTCGATCAGATGCGCGCTGACTGCCTGAGCATCGACGGGCATCCGGTGGTGCAGACTCCCAATCTCGATCGGCTGGCAAAACGCGGCGTTCGCTTTTCCCGCGCCTATGTCCAGACCGCAGTATGCGGGCCGAGCCGCGCCTGTTTCTACACTGGTCGGTATACGCATGCGCACGGAACCTACTGGAACGAAATACCGCTGGCGATCGATGAGCAGACGCTTGGGCAAGTTGTGCGTAATGCCGGCGTCCGTGCCGCTCTGTGTGGCAAGACGCATATGACCGCCGATGAGGCGACTTTGGAGCGCCTGCAGGTGGTGGAGCCCGTCCGGGAACGGCTGCGCCATGCAGGTTTTGAGCCGTGGGAAGTCAACGATTTCTGGGGCGAGGGCTGGATGCAGCATCTTCACAGCCGGGGCTATGACCTGCCGTTTGAAAATCCGATGCTGGCAGCTTTCCAGGTCACCGCTCCGGATGGCGCACGGCGCAACGGCTGGCGTTTTGAGAACTGCCGCCTGCCGACGGTTTACGATCAGGCAGACAGCGATACCGCTTTTATGACCGATCGCGCCATGGCGTTTATTGATGACGCGGGAGATGCGCCGTGGCTGCTGCATCTGTCCTATCTCAAGCCACATTGGCCGAATGTCGCTCCAGTTCCTTATAACACGCTTTACGACCCGGCTGATGTCCCCGCGCCGAATCGGGCAGAACACGAACGCACCAACCCACATCCCATCCTTCAGCCTTTCCGTGAGGAACGCCGCGGTCTCGCGCTTGACGACGAGCAGACCTGGCGGAACATGCGCGCCACCTACTACGGCCTGATCACCGAGATCGATACCCACATCGGGCGGCTGATGGCTCATCTTGAGGCGCGGGGCCGCCTGGATGATACGCTGATCATTTTTGTCTCGGATCACGGTGAATACATGGGTGATCACTGGTTATTCGAGAAGGAACTGTTCTACGAGGAAGCCATCCGGGTTCCGCTGATCATCGTCGATCCGGATCCGCGTGCCGACGGCACGCGCGGCAGTGTGCAGGATGTGTGGGTGGAGAGCATCGATCTCATGCCCACCTGCCTTGAAGCGCTGAATATTTCCATCCCGCCCGCTGTTCAGGGGCGCAGCCTGCTCGGCATCGTGCGAGGGGCGCAGCCGGACTCGTGGCGTGATGCTGTGTTTGGAGACTGGGATTTCCGCTTTTACCGGACATCCGCCATCCTCCGGCTGCCGGTCAATCGCTGCCGCGCCTGGATGATTCGGGACGAAGCCTACAAGTATGTTCATTTCAATGGCCTGCCGGACATGCTGTTCGATCTTCGTCAAGACCCTTCGGAACTCTGTAACCTGGCTGAGGATCCGTCTCGAAAGGAGGTGATTGCTGCATATCGGGAGCGCCTGCTGGCATGGCGTCAAGCCACAGAAGATGATCGGCTTGGCAAGTGGCTTGAAGCCCAAATGGGGCGCGCCGGGGTGTACTGGGTTCCTGACGACATTTTTTGAACGAGAAGTTTGTCCATGAGTGGGGAGATTACCCAATGATTTCGAAAAGACGTATTGCTGTACTGCTCGCTTTGTTCATCGTCGTCCTGAGCATCGTTCCCGCAGTGCCTGCTCAGGAAAATCGCACCCTGCGCGTGATGGGCTGGATCGGTCTGTTTGAACAGTATCTTCCGGCGTGGGAATACATGGTCAGCGAGTTTGAGGCGCGCAATCCCGGCGTGACGATCGACTATGTGGCGACGCCGTTTGAAGATACGCTCAACCAGGCGACTACTGCTATTCTCGGCGGCAATGCGCCGGATGTGATTCAGATTGTTTCCGGCTGGTCACCCGTTCTGCATGGTCTGGGCGCGCTGGCTCCGCTCGATGACCTGCTTGATCCCGCCGTGATCGAGCCGATCCCGGCTGCCATGCTGGAATCGGCCACCTTCGATGATGCCCTGCGCGGGATTCCCTGGGTTCCAGGCCCGATTGTGCTGGTTTACAACCGAACACTGCTGACTGAAGCCGGAGTCGATCCGGATGCTCCGATCGAGACCTGGGCGGATCTTCAGGCGGCGATCGACGCGGTATGCGCGCTGCCTGCGCGTGCTGATGGATCGCCGGTGTATGGGCTGGCGATGCGCACTGCGCGCAATCCCAATTCCGGTCACTGGCTTCTGCCGGTCATCTGGGGTTTTGGCGGCGAGCTGATCAATGAGGATGGCGAAGTTGTTCTCAACAGCCCGGAGTCGGCTGCTGCGCTCCAGTGGATACAGGAAGAAGTGGCGTCTGGCTGCATTCCGAACGGCTTCAACATCAACGAGACGCGCAATACGTTCGCCCAGGGGCGCGCAGCTTTCATCTTCGAAGGTCCGTGGGCACGTGGTAATGTCCTCACATTGTCTGACGGCGCTGTGACGGTTGCCGAAGATGGCGATGTCTGGGTGAGCCTGATGCCAGCCGGCCCTGACGGGAACATCCGCCAGATCGCCAACAATCATATGCTGGTGGTGACCGAGCAATCGCAGAACAAGGATCTCGCCGCCGAGTTCATCGAATTCGTGACGAACGATCCGCAGGCTGTGACGCAGTATTTTGAAGTCAGCGCCCAGCTTTCGACGGCAAACATGGAGGTTTTGAGGAGCGGCGCGTTTGCCGAAGACGAGTACACCCAGATCTTCGTTGAAGCGCTGAATTACTCAAATGGCGTACCCGTGAAAAACGCCCAGTGGGACGCGATCGCGGATGCGCTGTCTCTGGCGCTGCAGGAAGTGATGAATGGAAGCGATCCGGCTGCCTCGCTGGAGAATGCCTCGCGGGTGATCAGCGACCTGCTCCTGTACGACTAGTCCAGTTCAAACGGCCGGGGATGCCGTCTGGGGTCCCCGGCTATTTCCCGATGAGAGCAAACTGATGATCGTCAACAAACGCCAGCGCTATGGGTTCGTCGCTCTGCTGCTGCTTCCCAGCCTGCTCATCCTGTGCGCATTGATCCTGTATCCGCTGATCAATGGGATCTCGCTGAGCTTTACCAACACCTCACCCCTGCGCCGAAATGTTCGGGATGTCGGGCTTGAGAACTATACCCGCCTGCTGAACGATCCCCTTTTCTGGGAAGTGCTGGGCAACAGCCTTTACCTCGTTGGCGTTTCGATCGCGCTGGCGCTGGTGATCGGGTTTGTGATCGCGCTGATCCTCAATACGAAGCTGCGCGGCAGATGGTTCTTCCGTACAGCGATTTTTCAGGTGTGGATCGTGCCCTGGATCGCAGTCACGATCCTGTGGGGATGGATGTTCAGCACCGATTACGGCATTGTCAATCAACTCATGCGCAGTGTCGGGCTGATCGACAGCTCGCTCCAGTGGCTGGCACAGCCGCACCTGGCACAGTCGATGGTCATCCAGGCGTTCACCTGGCGAACGATACCGTTTACGATGGTGGTCTCTCTGGCTGCCTTGCAGAACGTGCCTGAGGAGCTGATCGAAGCCGCATCCATTGATGGCGCTGGGTATTTCCGCCGGCTGTTCTTCGTCATCCTGCCGCTGCTGCGCAACATTCTGCTGGTGACGGCACTGCTTCAGGCGGTGCGCCTGTTTCAGGAGGTCACACTGCCCTGGATCCTGACGCAGGGTGGGCCGATCAACGCCACGACGACGCTCAGCCTGTATACCTATCGCACGGCTTTTCAGCGCTGGGAGTTTGGCTTGTCTTCAGCGACCGGCGTGCTGTGGCTGATTTTTCTGACCATCTTCGCCATTTTCTATCTGCGTGTGCTGGTTCGCCCACAGCAGGATTAGCCAGCAGGGAGACGCCGATACATGGAAAGCCATTTTGCTCGTCGTATGCGTCAGGAAGTCCCGCTTTATCTGCTCATCCTTGTGATTCTGCTGGTCATGCTGTTCCCGATTGCATGGATGCTCTCCACGTCGATGAAGACGCCGGCTGAGGTTTTCGCCATTCCGGCGACATGGATCCCCAATCAGATCTCATGGGACAATTACCTGACGGCGTTCAACGCGACGCTGCTGCGTTTCTTCGCCAACAGCCTGATCGTTGCGCTGGGGACGATGGTACTGTCCACCCTTGCCGGAAGCATGGCGGCCTACGCGCTGTCTCGGTTTCCGTTTCGGGGCAGCAATGCGCTGCTGCTGTTTTTCCTGGCAACGATGGCGTTTCCGCTGCCACTGCTGATGATCTCGATGTACACACTCTTCAGCCAGCTTCGCCTGCTTAACTCGTACTGGGCGCTGATTCTCGGTCACACAGTGATCACGCTTCCCATCGTAGTCTGGCTGCTGAAAAGCTTCTTTGATTCGCTGCCGCGCGAAATTGAGGAAGCGGCCTATATCGATGGCGCCAGCCCGTTCCACACCTTTGTACGCATTGTGCTGCCGATCTCGCGGCCGGGGCTGGCGGCAGCGGCAATTTTCGGCTTCGTCACATCGTGGAACGAGTTCATCATGGGGCTTTCGTTCACATCGTCAACCGATATGCGCCCGCTGCCCGCGGGCATCAGCCTGGTTTTCCTGCAGGAATTTCAGTATCGTTGGGCAGAAATGATGGCTGTAGCTACATTGGCAACCCTTCCCATCCTGATCATTTTCCTGCTGTTTCAGCGCAATTTCATTCAGGGGCTGACTGCGGGAGCCGTCAAAGGGTAATTTCTGATGACCGATTCACAGGTCAGCGTCCAGCGCATCCCTTTTCATCTGATGACCAAGCCGCGCGGCGCGATCTGCAATCTCGATTGTCAGTACTGCTACTTCCTGAGCAAGGAACGCCTGTATCCCGGCAGTGACTTCCGTATGTCGGAAACCGTCCTTGAAGAATATACGCGGCAGTATATCGAGTCGCAGCCGGTCGATGAAATCACGTTCGCCTGGCAGGGCGGCGAGCCGACTCTGATGGGGCTGGATTTTTATCGTCAGGCGGTCAGCTACCAGCAGAAGCATCGCAAACCGGGCATGCGTATCCTCAATACGCTGCAAACGAATGCCGTTACGCTTGATGATGACTGGTGCGCGTTCTTTCGGGAGCACGACTTTCTGATCGGCGTCAGCCTGGACGGGCCTCAGCCGCTGCACGATGCCTATCGCGTGGATAAAGGGGGCGCGCCCACGTTTGAGCGTGTGATGAAAGGCATCCGGCTGCTGCAAAAACACGGGGTGGAATTTAACATTCTGACGACCATCCACGCCGCCAATGGCGATCACCCCCTGACCATTTATCGCTTCCTGCGGGATGATGTGAAGGCGTCGTTCATCCAGTTCATCCCGATCGTGGAACGCGCCAACGAGACCGGTTTTCAGGAAGGCAGCGCGGTCACGCCCCGCAGCGTGGGCGCGGAGCAGTATGGGCGTTTCCTGACAGCAGTCTTCGATGAATGGGTGCGCCGCGATGTCGGGCGCGTCTTTGTGCAGATCTTTGATGTGGCGCTCGCTGCGTGGTTTGGCGACCGTCCCGGATTATGCATCTTTGAGGAAACATGCGGGTCGGCGCTGGCGCTTGAACACAATGGCGACGTGTACTCGTGCGATCACTTCGTCGAGCCGAAGCACTTCGTCGGCAATCTGATCAATATCCCCCTGTCGGAAATCGTCGTTTCCGATCAGCAGCGGACCTTCGGGCTTGCCAAGCGCGAAACGCTGCCTGCGTACTGTCGTGCCTGCCCTGTGAAATTTGTTTGCAACGGCGGCTGTCCGAAGGATCGCTTTATCAGCACGCCAGATGGCGAACCCGGCCTGAACTACCTGTGTGCCGGGTACAGAATGTTTTTCACACACATTGATGAGCCGATGCGCTTCATGGCTGAGCAGCTTCGCCAGCGTCGCGCGCCCGCCGGCGTCATGTTCTGGCAGCGGGCCAAGGATGAAGCGCTGGCTGCGCGCTTCGCCGCGGCTGGGCGCAATGATCCCTGCCCCTGCGGCAGCGGGCTGAAGTTCAAGAAATGTCATGGCAGGCGCGGTTCAGAGACAGAAGCCGGCCCAGCCCCATGATTCTTGTCAGTCGGTATGAAAAACTTCTTCCAGCTCGATCAGCACCTGGTCCGGCTGCGCGCCGGGCGGGATCTCGAAGTACGGTGACATCATCTGCTGCCAGCGCGCGTTGACCTCCGTTTCAGCCATACGGGCGGTGGCAGCTTCCAGCGACTCTGGCGTCTCAAAATAGCCGAACAGAGTTCCATCCGGATGCATGAACAGCGAATAGTTGTGCCAGCCCGCCTCTCTCAGCGCCGCGAGCATTTCCGGCCAGACACTGCGATGATGCTCCTTGTATTCCTCGATCAGTTCCTGGCGCACCTTCAGCAGAAAGCCCACACGTTTCATCGTTTTCTTCCTTATCCGATCACCGCAAGTTCAAGGTTGAGCAGGCGCGCCAGTTTGCGAATCCTGCCAAGCTGATGCCCGATCCCCAGTGCGCAGTGATGCGTCGGGGCTTCTTCGCACCATGCATTCATAAAGGCTGCCGGATCAAGGCTGAATTTCAGCCGTGAATTGGTATTGCCGATCTTCATGGTGTCGCCGGGGATCGATTCCCCCTCGGCGGCAAGCATCTTCAGCCGTCCGTCGGCGGTCTGCGTCATCGCCAGGATCGTGATCGGTCCCGTCCTGACCTTGAACTCGACCGAAATCCCATAGCCACGCTTCCCGTGATACAGCCCCAGCCCGCGCAGCACCGGCTTCTCGTCGCTGATGGCGATATGCCCTGGACCGTCGTGCCCCATCAGGATGAAATCCTCGTTGAAGTCCATCGCGTAAAATTCGGTGTAGGAACCGCCTGCCCGGAAGCGATCCATCATCATCATGGCGACGCAGGTCTTGAGGTCGCCCTCGCCGGATGCAGGAATGCCGCGCGCCGTCAGCAGTGAGTTGCCGACGATCAGCGATGCGCCCAGTTCCTCGTTGGGGTTGCCGTCCAGTCCCCGATAGTAGTACGTCAGCCCGTGCAGGTCGAAATCCTGAGTCAGCCTGTCCAGCCCGGCGGCGACGCGCGCCGTCCACTGCATCGCTTCCTCGGTGACAGGCATCGAGATGCGGTCGCGCCCCGGTTCGGCAATATCGAACACGCGGCCGATCTCGTCGATCTTGGCGCTGATCTCAGCATCGGTGACCGCGCTGACACGCTTGTGCAGGTCGTCCATTTCGAGCACTTCGATATGTGTGCCGAGCTGGGCGTGATGCATGGTGAAATCGGAATACATATCCAGCATTCCGGGATAGGTATGGCCGAGAAAACCGATGCGGCTGTAGCTGACCGAGCGCATCACGGATGCAGCCTGAATCCATTCCTCGATCTCGTTCCAGGCGCGCTCATAGTACTGCTGCGCGTGACCATCTGCCGGAGAGAGCAGCCCGGAAACGACATTGAACTGAATGCGGCTGCGGGCAAACGCATTCGAAATTTCCGGCACACAGCAGGCGCAGCAGTTGGCGAGCCATTCCGCTGTGTCGGTGTCCAGATAGTCCAGCGCGGGGATCGGCTGAAGGTTCAGAATCAGCACGGGGGCGCGGCGTCGCTGAACAGCCGGCAGAACCTGAGACGATGTGGAATAGGTTCCGACATAGCACACGATGAGATCGACATTTTCACGCGTGAAGAGATCGCCCGCCTCGCGAGCGCCAGGCGCATCATCGACCAGCCCGGCGGAGACGATCTCTGCGCCCATTTCGGCGATGCGCGCTTCAACCTGCTTTTGATAGCGTTCCAGGCGTTCCTTCAGTCCCTCGAACTGGGGCCAATATGCCGCCAGCCCAATGCCGAAGACGCCGATTTTTGCTTTTGTGTTCTGCATTCTGATCTCCTGCGAAATGGTGTTATCTGCCACGCCTGAACACGCGGATCAGCCCGAACTGGATCTTCCCCTGGCGCACCTGATCGATGCCGACTGCCAGCAGCAGCACAAGACCCTGCGCGATATTTTGCATTTCCGTCGAGACGCTTTGCAGTCGCATACCGTTGAGCAGGCTGCTGAGCACCAGCACGCCGAGCAGCGTCCCGACCAGGTTCCCCTGCCCACCTGCCAGGCTCGTCCCGCCCAGCACCACGGCTGTGATGACCGTCAGTTCGATGTTGGGCGCAGCGTTAGGATCAGCAGCATACAGGCGCGATGTCAGGAAAACGGCAGCGACGGCAGCGCTCAGCCCTGACAAAATGTAAGCGGTCATGCGATAGCGCCGAACGGGCAGCCCTGCCAGGTAAGCTGCTTCCTCGTTATCGCCAATCATGTACATGGCGCGCCCATAGGTGGTGTAACGCAGCACGACAATGCCGATCACGAACAACCCGACGGCAACAAGGATCGGGATCGGAATGCCTGCAATCGTGCCTTCCGATAGCTGAGTGAATGCCTCATAGATTTGCGTCTGTTCACCCGTTCGATCAAAGACAGGGATCGTCAGCCCATTGGCGATCACAAACGCCAGTCCACGCGCGATCGACAGCATGCCGAGCGTGGCAATCAGCGGATTGATCCCGATGTATGTCACCAGAAAGCCGTTGATGAAGCCGACCAGCGCGCCGACACCGAGCGCCGTCAGCACACCGGTCCACAAGCCGGGGATCTGCTGCATCGAGCCGATGATGACGCCGCACAGCGCGGCGGTGGACGCTACCGACAGATCTAATCCACGGCTGATCATCAGCATGGTGGTGAACACAGCGATAATGCTCACTGTGGTGGTATCAAGCAGAAGGTTGGTGATATTTCTCGGCGTCAGGAACAGCGAGGTTCCGCGAGACATGACCAGTATGATGAGTGCCAGCATGATCACCAGCGCGATCAGTTCCTGCACTCCTGATGAGCGCAGACGGCTGCGGCTCAGACCCGCTGCTTTCGGCTCAGCGCGTATGCTCATACCGTTTCTCCTGCGGCGGCGGCTAAAAGCGCGGTCTGCGAGGCATTCTCTCGCGTGAATTCTCCAGAGATGCGCCCCCGATAGATCGTCAGAATACGATGACTCACCATCAGCACTTCCTGAATGTCAGATGAAACCATTAGCACCGCCAGTCCCTGTGCAGCCAGCGCGTCCAACTGATCATAAATATCGGATCGCGCGCCGACATCGACCCCCCATGTCGGCTCGTTGAGGATCAGCACACGGACGCGGGCTTCCAGCCAGCGCGCCAGCACGGTCTTCTGCTGATTGCCCCCGCTGAGATAGCGAATCGGCACTTCCATCCCGCCAGCCATGCGAATGCCGAGACTGTCGATCCAGTGCTGGGTATGCTGCCTTTCGGTCCGCTGACGGAAGAAACCGAGGATCGAGAGTGCCTTCCAGTTGGAAAGCGTTGTGTTCCTTCGCACGCTCTGCCCCATGACCAGACCGCGCACCTTGCGATCGATGGGCACAAAGCCGATGCCTGCGCGCTGAGCGTCTCGCGGGCTGTGGATGCTGACCGTCTGCCCGTCCACGCGGATGCTGCCTTCGTTATAGGGTTCTGCACCGAAGATACTCTGCGTCAGGCTGAACTGACCGGAACCGATCAGGCCAAAGATTCCCAGAATTTCGCCCGCATGTACCTGAAGGGAAATATCCTCAAAAGCTCCGTAACGGGTCAGCCCGCTGACCTCAAGCACGATATTGCGTCCGGCATCCATTTCGGCGTGCGGCGCATGCCGTTTTTTGATCTCATGCCCGACCATCATCTCGACAACGGATGCCATCGTGAGGGATTCGATCGGTTCTGTTCCGACGAGATTCCCGTCTCGCAGCACGGTGACGCGCTGCGCGATCTGGAAGATTTCATCCAGCCGGTGTGAGATGTAGATGATCGCGACCCCTTTCTGCCGCAGATCACGAATGATACGGAACAGATGCTCAACTTCGGTTGGGGTGAGCGCCGCCGTCGGCTCATCCATCACGATGATGCGTGCCTCTGCGGAAAGCGCCTTGACGATCTCCACGATCTGGCGCTCGACGATGCTGAGATCGCGCATTTTGCTGTCCGGATGAATGTCCAGTTCCAGCAGCGCCAGTCGTTCGGCGGCGATCCGCCGCGCCTGCGCCCAGTCGATAATGAACTTTCCGAAGCGACCTCGGCGGCGGGGCAGGCTGCCGAGAAGCAGATTTTCTGTCACCGAAAGATCGGGCGCGTAGTGGAGTTCCTGGTAGATCATGCGGATGCCGTGTGCCTCTGCATCTCGCGGGGCGCGGAAATCAACCGGCTTTCCCTCCATCAGGATGACTCCGCTGTCCATCTGATAATCGCCGTTGAGAATCTTGATCAGCGTCGATTTGCCTGCGCCATTTTCACCAAGCAGCGCGTGGACCTCGCCGGCATGGAGCGTAAACGAGACGCCGTTGAGCACGCGAACGCCGAAGAAGCTTTTGCTGATATTCTGCATCTGGAGCAGGGGCGCGGCTGCGTTAATCATGCCTTGCGCCGCCTTTGCTGTAGCTGTGCGATTCGGATCCGCACCTGATCAAAACTCACGGCCAGGATCAGCACCACGCCGCGCGCCACCTCCTGATAAAAGGACGAGACGGACATCAGTACCAGACCATTGTCCAGAACACGGAGGATGATCACGCCGATCAACGTGCCGATCAGCGTGCCTTTGCCGCCTGCCAGGCTGGTTCCGCCAAGTACGACAGCGGTGATGACGGTAAATTCAAGCCCTGTCGCCGCGCGCGGCGCGCTGGAAGCAAGCTGAGACACACTGATGATGCCGCTGAACGCCGCCAGCAGTCCGGAAATGATGAAGACGATCAGCAGGTGGGGCGTGACAGAAATTCCCGCCAGACGGCTGGCTTCTGCGCTGCCGCCGATGGCATACAGGTTGCGCCCAAAAGCGGTATAGCGCAGCACCAGTGCGAAAATGGCGTAGAGCAGCAGCATGATGATCAGCGAGAAGGGGATGCCTGCGATTGTGCCGCGTCCCAGAAAGTTGAACGCCTCGTTGGAGAGCAGATTGGTCTGCCCTTCGCTCAGGACGAAAGCCAGCCCGCGAACGATAGAGAACGTCGCCAGCGTGGTGATCAGCGGATTAATCCTGAAGTATGAGACGATGATCCCGTTGAACAACCCGACCAGCCCCCCGCTGAGGACGCCGATCACGGCGCTGACTCCAAGCGGGATACCGGAATTGAGCCAGAGCTGGCTGGTGACAACGCCAGCCAGGGCCGCCACTGAACCTACCGAGATATCAACGCCGCCGGAGATCAGCACCAGCGTCATGCCGATCGATGTGATGCCGACCACGGCAATCGTTCGGGTGAGCGTCTCCAGGTTCGCCTGAGTGAAGAAAAACGGCGTTTGTGAGCCGAAGAACAGGCACAGCACCAGCAAACTGATGAAGAGGCTGACAATCGTCAGGCTGTCACGGCTGCCTGTGATCGAGCGTACCCGCCCGGCGTTCAGAAAACCCAAGGACATGGAAGCTTATCTTCTGGTAACAAATTTCCCACAGGAAGAAAACAGTTCCGTGTTCGGGTGCAGAAGGCGAGATCGCTCTTCCACACCCGAACGAAGGTTATATCAGTCGCGAAACCGAAAGCGGTTTATTCAGCGCAGTAATCCGGCCAGCTCTCAGGATAGAAATCGCAGACGTTTTCCGCGCTGACGAACACGTGCTCGATGAAGATGGACGGGGGAACCGGTTCACATTCGAGCGTGGCGATCACCTCTGGCAGAAGCTGCGCGCCGTAATTCTCCGGGAAATAGGCAGTAGCACCCAGGTAACGGCTGTTTTCCTTGATCATTTCTTCCTGTCCGGAAGGATCGGCATTCTGCCCCACGACCATCAGGTTTTCGGCGCGTCCTGCGGCTTCAACCGCGGCAATCGTGCCCAGGGCTGTGCCATCGTTGATCGTCACGGCGACGATGCGGGCATCCGCCGGGATAGCGGGCAGGGTGTCACTCACGACACGGAAGGCTTCTTCCTGGGTATTCTGACTGTCCAGCCGGAAAATCATGTCAGCCGGAACCGGAGTCTCGACATTTTCCTGGAAAGCCTCTTCCATACCCTGCATACGCGCCGCTGGAATGGGGCCTGACTGCGGCAGTTCAAGGATCAGCATGGCATCCGCCTGCCCATCCCAGTTTTCGTTGACCCATTCGGCAAGGGCCTCACCTGCCAACTGACCAGCATAGTAGTTATCAGCGCCGAAGAATGTTGCGCCGGGCATCGGAATATCGATGGCGAAAACCGGGATGCCGGCAGCGCGGGCGCGCGCCATGATCACATTGCCGAAAGCCTCATCCGTCTGGAAGTGGATGATCGCATCCACGCCCTGGGTGATGAAGTTTTCAGTGTTGGCGAGGGCGGTTGCGCCGTCCAGCCGGTTATCTGCGAGGACGATTTCCACATTGCCGAGCGCTTCCGCAGTTTCCAGAATGCCTTCACGAACGAGCTGCGTGAAGACAATGTCCTCTGTCAGATTGGCGAAGCCAATGACGTAGCTGTCTTTGGCGGTGGGGCAGTCTCCATCCTGAGCAAAGGCAATCCCCAGGCTGAAAGGCAGAACTGAAGCGATCAGGGCGGCGAGAGTCAGCAGTGAAAGCAGGCGTACAAGGGCAGATCTTGAAGTCATGACGGGTCTCCTTACAAACAAATTCGTTAATGCTGACGAAAACGCAATTTTTCCCCTCTGATACTGTATTTCCCTCCTCTCGCTGACCGCTGTGAAACTGCTTACACGCAGAACAATTGTCGAAAGTTGGTGAAAATTGTTGAAACTTGTTGAAATATATCTGTTTCAACAAAAAGTGTCAAATTTTTGCCTGTATCTTATAATCAGAGCAATTCGGGACGAGTGGAAACGACCGCATGAATACCTATGAACGTCAGCAGCTCATCCTTCAGCGCCTGAAGGAGCATGGAAAAGTCATCGTTACCGAGCTTGCGCAATCGCTGGATGCGTCTGAAGGCACGATCCGCAATGATCTGACCGCTCTTGAGGAACAGCGTCTGCTCACACGCATACGCGGTGGAGCAATTCCGTTCAATGGCAGCAATATGATGCTGCCCCTGTTCGATTCCCGTGTGCATCGCAATGCGGAGTCCAAGAAGAAGATGGCGCGCTGGGCATCCGAGCTTGTGGCAGATGGTGACGTGATCCTCCTGGATGCGAGTACGACCGCCTATCATATGGCGACGTTCCTGGCTGATAGGCAGGACATCACGATTGTGACCAATCATATTGAGACGGCGCGCCTGCTGAACAGCGACCCGACCAAACGGGTTATCCTGTTGGGCGGTCATCTGCGCGCGGATGGACTGGCGGTGACCGGCGATATCGCGCAGGACATCCTGAAGGGTCTGCGCATTCACCGGGCCTTCATTTCGTGCGTCGGCTTTTCGATGGAAACTGGACTGATGGAAGCTGACCTCGAAGAGGCGAACCTGAAACGACAGGTGCTTCAGTCCTCATCAGAGGTGGTGGCATTGGTGGATTCGAGCAAGTTCGGGCGGGTTGGACTGAAGTCGTTTGCGGCGGTCAGCGATATCACCCATCTGGTGACGGATGATGGAATTTCGCCTGAAATGATGCAGACGCTGCGCCATTCGAACATCGCCCTGACGATCTGTGGCGAGTCGTCTGTGCAGTCTCTCATGCCCCAATATCATACCAACGGTCACTACAGGATTGGGTTTGCCAATCTCAGCGAGGAACTTGCGTTTTCGATTGATGTTCGCCGCGGGCTGGAACGAGCAGCGAAAGCGAGCGACAAGCTGGACATTATCTATGTCGATAACAATCTGGATGGCGAGAATGCTATCCGCCTGGCAGACGAACTCATCAACCGCGGCGTTGACCTTGTGATCGAGTATCAGATCGATGAGCTTGCAGGCAATGTGCTGATGAACAAGTTCAAGCAGCATCAGATCCCGGTCATTGCGGTTGATATTCCGATGGTGGGCGCAACCTATTTCGGCGTCGATAACTTTACCGCGGGCAGTATGGCGGGGCGCGCGCTGGGGCAGTGGATTCGGGCGCACTGGGACAGCCGGGTCGATTACGTGGTCGTGATGGAGGAGCGTCGTGCCGGGCCGCTGCCGGGCGCACGTATTCAGGGACAGCTCAGCGGGTTGGAAGAAATGATCGGGACGATCCCGGATGACGCGCTGATCTTCGTTGACAGCGGCAATGCCGCGCAGACCAGCTACACGCACGTTCTGCCTGTCCTGAGCCAGCTTTCCCCCATCAGTCGGGTGGCGTTTGTCTGCTTTAATGATGATGCTGTGATCGGGGTGCTTCAGGCGGTGCGCGAGCTGGGTTTTGCCAATACAGCGATTGTCGGGCAGGGAGCTGACCGGCAGATCCGCGCTGAGATCCGCGATCCACATTCGCCTGTGATCGGCTCAACAGCGTTTTTCCCGGAGCTGTATGGTCAGCGCTTGATCGAGATCGCACTGCGCATTCTGAGCGGCGCTCCGCTTCCTCCGGCCGTCTACATGGAACATCATTTTATCGACGGTCAGAATATTGCCGAGTTCTATCCGGACGGCTAGGCAATACAGCTTCCCGATATTGAGAACTTCTTCTGACAGCTATTTGCCCCGCTGCTATTCCACGATAGAATAGGTCGATATGAGCTCCCTGACCCCTGATGAAACCATTCTCGGACTGCTGGCGGTCCGCGATCGCCACGGTTATGAACTGCTGGAATGTTTCCGCAGCCCACAGCACCTTGGCCGCGTCTGGAGGCTGAGCACCAGCCAGATCTACGCTGTGCTGAAGCGGCTGGAACGCGAAGGCTGGATCGCCGGGACCGAAATCGCCTCAGAAAATGCCCCGCCGCGCACAGAATATACATTAACGCCATCAGGCAAGACCCGGCTGGAGGAATGGCTGTTCATGCCGCAGCCATCAGCCAGTATCCGGCGCATTCGGGTCGAATTTCTGAGCCGCCTTTACATCGCCCATCAGTTGAGTATTCCGCCGGATACGATTGCGCGTCATCAGCATGCAGCATGCCTGGCGCAGTTGGAACGGCTTGCTGAGGAGCGTCAGCACGTCGAAACTGCCATTGATCAGCTCGCGCTGGAGCTGGCTATCCGTCAGCTTGAAGCGGTGTTGGGCTGGATCGAACAGAGTGTGCTCATGCCGTCCGATTAAGGGCGACTGGTGACATTAAGCGCTGGGTTTAAAGGAAGGAATGTCGTTGATGAAGCTGCGCCTGACCATTTTCTTCACGCTCGTTGGGTTTGTGCTGGTTTCCTGCGCCAGCGCTGATCCGCCAGCAGCTTCAACATCCGCCAATAATCCGCCTGTCCCGTCAGGGATGTCTGACAGCGTCTCTCTGATCGTCGCCGCGGCAGCCGATCTCACACCTGCATTTCAGGAATTGGGAACGCTTTTCACCCAGCAAACCGGCATTGAGGTTGTTTTTAACTTTGGCTCCACCGGGCAGCTTGCCCAGCAGATCGCGCAGGGTGCGCCGGTAGACGTTTTTGCAGCCGCCAATCAGTCTTACATCGCCGAGCTGGAGCAGGATGGGCTGGTGATTTCGGAGACGGTGGCGCTCTATGCTCAGGGACGGATCACCTTGTGGACGCGCGCAGACAGCCCGCTGAATTTTGAGACGCTAGACGATCTCATGCAGCCGGAGGTGACCCGCATTGCGATTGCCAACCCGGAACACGCTCCCTATGGAGTCGCCGCGCGCGAAGCCCTGGAATCGGTGGGTTTGTGGGAAGCGCTGGAGCCGAAGCTCATCCTGGGCGAAAATGTCGCCCAGACGCTGCAATTTGCTGAAACAGGCAATGTAGACGTGGCGATTGTGGCGCTGTCTCTGAGCATTGCAGCGGGCGATGACGGACGTTACGCGCTGATTCCGGCGGAACTTCACAATCCGCTCGATCAGGCGCTTGCGGTCGTCAGCAGCACAGCGCACGAGACAGAAGCGCGGCAGTTTGCCGTGTTTGTCAACAGTGAGGCAGGGCGCGAAATCATGCGGCGCTATGGCTTTATCCTGCCCGGCGAAGAGCCGATCCCATGAACTGGCAGCCTTTCTGGCTTTCGCTGCAAGTCACCGGAGCTGCGGTGATCGGCATTCTCATTATCGGGCTGGCGCTGGCGCTGCTGCTGGCACGGGTTTCGTTTCGCGGCAAGCTGCTGCTCGAAACGATCATCTATCTGCCTCTCGTCCTGCCGCCCACGGTCGTCGGCTATTATCTGCTTTTTGTTCTGGGGCGCGGCAGCTTTCTGGTGGAGCGGCTGAATCTCAACCTGCTGTTTACGTGGCAGGCGGCGGCGATCGCTTCAATGATTGTCGGGCTTCCGCTGATGGTGCAGACGGCGCGGGCGGCATTTGAGGAAGTGGAACCCGATCAGGAGGAGGCGGCGCGTGTGGATGGCGCGGCAGAGTGGCAGGTGTGGTGGTATATTACGCTGCCTATCGCCAGACGTGGCATCCTTGCGGGTCTCATTCTGAGTACAGCGCGCGCACTGGGAGAATTTGGCGCAACACTGATGGTCGCGGGCAACATTCCGGGGCGCACCCAGACGCTGCCGCTGGCAATTTACGATGCGGTGCAGGCGCGCCGCTATGACGATGCCAACCTGATGGTGCTCATGATGACTTCGCTGGCATTCACCGGCCTGTGGCTGGTTTACCGGCTTGGCGCAGCATCCCGCAAACCCCCGCGCCGCTATGGGAGTACATTCAGTGAAAAATCGCCCTGATCACAGGCGTACAGCATTTCTGTTTGCCGTCCCGATTGCCGTGCTGGGCGGGCTGATCGGTCTGGGCGGCGCGGAGTTTCGCCTGCCGGTGCTGGTGGGGGCGCTGCGCTACTCTGCCAGGCAGGCAGTGCCGCTCAACCTCTCGATCAGCCTGATCACCGTGATCGCTTCGCTGCTGATCCGCGCGGGCGCACTGCCGATGAATGCCCTCAGCGAGCTTGCCGTGCCGATCACAGCCCTGATCGCCGGAGCCATAGTTTCTGCCGCGGCGGGCGCGTCGCTTGCCAGCCGACTTCCAGAACACTGGCTGGAAGCGACGATACGCCTCTTTCTGCTGGCTATCGGCGGGCTGCTGATCGTTGAGGCATTTCTTCCCCTGCAAGGCAGTGGATTTATCCCTGCTGAAGCGGTATGGCGCGCGGGGGCGGGCGTCCTGTTCGGTCTGCTGATCGGGCTGGTGAGCAGCATGCTCGGTGTGGCAGGCGGGGAATTGATCATCCCGACGCTGATCTTTGCCTTTGGCGCGGATGTCAAGGTAGCCGGGACCGCCAGCCTGATCATCAGCCTGCCTACGATTATGGTCGGGTTGTTTCGCTATGCCCGGCGCGGCGCATTCACCGATCGCGCTCCCTTGCGAGAGACAGTCGCTCCGATGGGCGCTGGCTCGATCATCGGCGCGCTGATCGGAGGGGTGCTGGTGGGGATCGTGTCTGCCGCTTTCCTCAAGCTTCTGCTGGGTATCGTCCTTATCATCTCTGCCGTGCGCATGTTTCGTCACTGAGGGGTGCGCAGGCTACTTCAGCACCCCACGCATGAAGTGCAGCGCTTTCCGGGCTTCACTATCCAGGTCAAGACCGGCGCTCAGGTCACGATAGACGCGGATATCAGCGCCGACCTGACCGCCCGGCTGCACAAAGGGTTCCATCACCACGTCGCCGGTATAGCCGATCTTGCGCAGGGCGGCCGCAATGCGCGTCCAGGGAATGCTGCCATAGCCGGGCGGCATGCGGTTGTTCTCGCCGATATGGAAATGCCCCAGGTGATCCCCTGCCCGCAGGATGGCTTCCTCGATGAAGTCTTCCTCGATGTTCATATGAAACGTATCCAGCAGCAGCCGGACGTTTTTCGCCCCCACTGCATTGAGATAGTCGATGCCTTCTGCGCAGGTGTTCATCAGAAACTGTTCAAAACGGTTGACCACTTCAAGATTGAAGATGACGTTGTGATCGGCTGCCACACGGGCGGCGCGGCGCATGATGCTGATGCTGCGTTCCAGGTAAGGTCTGCGATCCGTGTCGCCTGCCGGAAGCGTCATCGGCCAGGCGCCGTACAGGATACCGCCGACCTTGCCGCCGCCCATCTCGCCGACTGCGGTCGAAATCTGGTTGAGAAAGGCTTCTCCACGCTGAGCAACCTGCGTCTCCGGTGAGGCGATATCACAGTCGGGCGCAAGACCGATACAGTAAGTCAGGGTAATGCCCCGGTCAGCCGCGTGCGACCGAAGTTCCCGACGTTCAGCCGGTGTCATACGGGCAGCAGTACCGGCGTTGATCTCCAGCACATCAAAACCCAGATCTGCCACCCTGTCGATATAGGGATGGAAATCTGCGTCCCACTCGCGCGTCCAGTAGGCATAGTAAATGCCGATTCTGTTCATGATGATCACCCCCTGATCTGCTGTGAGACATGCTCATCGAGAATGCCGCAGCGTTTATGCCAGATCACAGCGGTCATGTCGAGATCCACCGGGAAATTTAATGACGGACATGAAATGCGTCAGCCTTGTGTGAGCGCGGACTGATCTGCCGGGTTCAGCGCGCGAGCCAGGGCGCGAGCTGGGGCGTAAACGTGGGCCCATGCAGCACCGGGCGCACACCGTCCCAGGTCAGACGATCGATCCTCAACTGGCGGGCGCTCATGGCGGCATCCCAGCCATGATAGACGATCATCTCGCTGCCATCCGGCGCTGTGGTGAAGGAATTGTGTCCAGGGCCGATGACATGCCCCGGCACGCTTTTCAGCAGGGGGCCCGGCGGAATATCAGGTCGCTGATAGGGGCCCAGCGGATGATCGGCCACGACATATGCCACGCCATAATTTTCACGCTCCCACGCGCCGCCGCTGTAGAAACAGTAATATTTTCCATCGTGAATCCGCAGCGCCGCGCCTTCGATCGTGTGCCAGTCATAGATAGCGCCGTACATCGGGCGCTGCGGCTCGAAGATCTGCCAGTCGGCGTGTGGGCGGATGACGACCTGGGGATCGCCCGCCAGCGTCAGCATATCGCTGAGCCGATCAACGACGATTCCTGTTCCCACGCGGAAATCTCCGTCAGAGGTCAGGAAATTGCGCGAGTAGAACAGATACCACGTGCCATCCGGTGCGCAGAAGGGATGCGCATCGATGGTGAAGGGATCATTTGGCGTCAGCACGCGCCCACTGTCCCTGTAGGGACCTTCGGGCTGCGCGCTCAGCGCTACGCGAAGCTGATGGTCGCGCCCTTCAATCCCCTGTGCTGAGTAGTACATGTAGAAGATACCGTCATGACAGGCAACTTCCGGGGCCCAGTACTGGACGCCGCCCGGCACAGGTTCCAGCGCGCCGCCCTGCGGAGTCCAGTGGATCAGATCATCGGAGATCATCAGCGCGAACTCACGCCCGTCTGCCTGGGCTGGCGCTGTGGCGAAGGCGTAATAGCGCCCCTCATGCAGCAGGACGAAAGGATCGGCGAAGTAACCTGAATAGACGGGGTTGGTATAGGTGGGTGTGGTGTTCATGGCTGCCCGGATGCCTCCCGGTGATCTTGTGACAGGCTGCACAATCTTGACAAGGATTGCAACTGATCCTACTCTTTATGTAATGAAACAGCAAAATATGTGCCGCTTGTGAAATTTGGGCTTAAAGCTGTCCAAAAGTGGCAGCCAGCAAGCGTATTAAACAGGAAAATATGTTTCATAAGGGCTTCTGGTAAAGATTGATGATACCTTCACCTGGTGAACTGCCAAACGGTCTGGGGCGTCTTCTTTCCATCGATATGGACAGCGCCGAGGCAGAGCACGACTTTGAAGAAATCCTCAAGGCGCTGGCGTCTGACAAGCGGCTGGAAATTCTGCGTTATCTCGGCGGGCATATCGCCAGCGTGAACGAGATCGCCGACAAGCTGGATATGCCGCCTTCCACAGCGACCATGCACATCAATCTGCTGGAAAAGGCAGGTCTGATCCGCACCGAGCTTAAGCCTGCCAGCCGGGGTCTGAAGAAGCTCTGTATTCGTGTATACGATCAGATCGCCATCACGCTTCCCACAGGTGAGCGCAGCACTGAAAATACCGTCGATATTTCCATGCCGATCGGCGCTTACGTGGATGCCAACGTCAGCCCGACCTGCGGTCTTGCCAGCGAAACGGCGATTATCGGCCATCTTGACGATCCGGCGACGTTTTACGATCCGGATCGCGTCCACGCCCAGTTATTGTGGTTCAGGCACGGGTATATCGAATATCGCTTCCCCAACCGCATTCCCGCCAATGCCATCCCGGAAAGCATCCAGATCAGCATGGAGATCGGTTCAGAAGCGCCGCTCCACAATGATGACTGGCCATCCGATGTGACGATGTGGATCAACGATATCGAGATCGGCACATGGACATCGCCGGGCGATTTTGGCGGCGAACGCGGTGCGCTCACGCCGGAATGGTGGGAAGAATGGAACTCGCAGTACGGCTTGCTGAAAGTCTGGAAAGTGGGAGACAGCGGCAGTTATGTCGACGGCGTGCGCATTTCCGATGTCACGCTGGCGCAGCTCCGTCTCGAACAGGCGCGCTTCATCTCGGTGCGTCTCGGCGTGCTTGAGGATGCCCAGAACGTGGGGGGTATCAACATTTTCGGTCGCGCCTTTGGCAACTATCCGCAGGATATTCATCTGCGGATTCGTTATCGCACGCCGTAATAGGCTGGGCAGAGCAAGGAGGCTATTTGACGACGATCATCAGGAGGTTCATGCCGGCAGGGGTGCGCTGGCACGCACCCCTCAGTACCGCAGTTGTACCTGGGTTGAACAGGCACATACAGACAGACCATTTAGGAGGATAACATGAATAAGAACCTACGTCTTCTGGCGATTTTGATGCTTCTCAGCAGCCTGATGTTGGGCAGTTTTTCCGCCCTCGCGCAGGATGTGGTGACTCTTTCGTTCGTCGGCTGGGGCGGTCCTGAGGAGGGCGCTGTCTTCCAGTCGCTGGTTGATTCGTTCAATGCCAACAACAGCGATGTTCAGATCGATTACACGCAGATTCCGTCGGATTACGTCACCGCGCTCAACACGCTGATCGCGGGCGGCACACCGCCGGATATTGCCTATGTGCCTGACGGCGGGCCGTTCACCTCGCTGGTGACGCGCGGCGCGCTGGTCAACTTGCAGCCGCTGGTCGATGCGAGCGAAAACTTCGACCCGGATGGCGTCTGGCCGTCGGCGCTGGGGCGCTATATGTATGATGCCGAGACCAGAAGCTTCTGGACGGGCGATCTGTATGCGCTGCCCAAGGATATCGGGCCGACAGTGCTCTACATCAATGTCGATCTGTTTGAGGCGGCAGGGGTTCCGCTGCCGGATCCCGTCGTGCCGATGACGTGGGATCAACTGATCGAAGTGGGGACGGCGCTGACGTTCGATGCCAACGGGCTGAATCCGGATGACCCCGGTTTTGATGCCAATAACATCGTGCAGTGGGGCGTCGCCGATCTGTGGTTTGAAAATGTGGTTTATGGCAACGGCGGCCGCATCGTCAGCGAAGACGGGCGCACTTTCGTGGCGGCGGATGATCCGAACACGATCGAGGCGATCCAGTTCCTGAGCGATATCACGCACGTCTATAACATTCACCCGAACGCGCAGGCGACAGGCTCCATGTCTGTCGGTCAGATGTTTGAGACGGGCCGCCTCGCCATGACGACCAATGGACGCTGGGCGACGACCGGCTATCGCAATTCGCTCCAGTTTGAGTGGGATGTGCGCCCGAACATCGTCGGGCCCAGCGGCGAAGTGACCGCCTATGCCAACCAGGAAGACTGCTCTTTTGGCGGCTGGTCAGGCTCGGTCGGGCTGAGCATCATCGCCGGCTCGCAGGGTGAAGTTCACGCAGATCTCGCCTATCGCTTCATCGAATATCTCGCCGGACCGGAAGGTCAGATCGAACAAGCCGCTCTCGGTTTCCAGATCCCCAATCAGGTCGAAATCGCCATGACGGATGCCTTCCTGCAGCCGGATCTGCCGCCCGCCAACGCTGAAGTTTTCCTGGAAGCCGCCCGCTGCCAAAGCCCCGGCCCGTGGACACAGACTCCGCTCTATGGGCAGTGGTTTGATGACAACTGGTGGAACGGCGTGTGGCCGGAAGTCGTGGTTGATGGTTCGGTGCTGGCAGAAGACGCGCTGGCAGAACGCCGTGACGCCTTCCAGCGCCGCCTTGATGAAGTCTGGGCGAGTCTGGGGTAATCCTCGCTGCAACCCTCAGCAGATGATGGGAGACGGGGCGAATGCCCTGTCTCCCGCGCTGCATTCCCCGCCAGATGTTCTGCCTGGAGTGATGATTATGGCAGCAGTGACACATACGCCGCCGGGTAAGTCTACCCTGGGGCGCAGCGAGGCTCGCTGGGGATACCTGTTCATCGCGGCTCCGCTGCTCGGCTTTCTGTTCTTCGCCGCTTTCCCGCTGTTGATGTCGCTTTTCCTGAGTTTCTCAAGCTATGACCTGGCGAACGCGCCGCGCTTTGTCGGCACTGACAACTGGAATCGTATTTTCAGCGTAACAGTTGCGCATGTTCCGTATATGACGGATGAAGCGACCGGTGAAATTCTCTATCGCTGCGGCAGGGAAACGGTCGTCGAGTCGCAGATCGGTGAGTTTGCCGGGCAGACCGACGCGCGCGGCACACCGATCACGTGTGCGCCGCGCACCGTTCCTGCCAGTC
Source organism: Geitlerinema calcuttense NRMC-F 0142 (assembly GCF_030285425.1). Lineage (NCBI taxonomy): Bacteria > Bacillati > Cyanobacteriota > Cyanophyceae > Geitlerinematales > Geitlerinemataceae > Geitlerinema > Geitlerinema calcuttense. The sequence goes on from NZ_JASVEJ010000006.1 coordinate 32,964, forward strand.
AGGCGCTGCCGGGTGGCTACGAAGTCATCTATAACCTGCCGCTCTTTGGGCAGAACTATGTGCTGGCCGCGCGCGATCCGATTCTATGGATTTCGCTTTTCAATACTGCTTTCATGCTGCTGGCGATCCCGATCAGTATGACGGTGGCGCTGATCGTGGCCATCGCGCTCAATCAGCGCATCATCGGGTCGCGTTTCTTCCGAACCATCTTCTATCTGCCGACTATCCTGCCGATCGCGGCGCTGGCGCTGATCTGGTTGTGGATTCTCAATCCCGATTACGGTCTGCTCAATTTTGGGCTGCGCTCGATCGGCCTGACGGAACTGGGCAGCACCAACTGGCTTCAGAACGCCTACACGGTCAAGCCGGCGCTGATCCTGATGGGCGTCTGGCGCGGATTCGGCTATCAGATGGTGATCTTCCTGGCAGGTTTGCAGGGAATTTCGCGCACGCTCTACGAAGCCGCCGAGATCGACGGGGCTGGCGCATGGGCGAAGTTCCGTTATGTGACGTGGCCCGGTTTGACGCCCACGACGTTCTTCCTGTTCATCACCTCGATGATCGGCGCGCTTCAGATCTTCGTCGAGCCGCAGATCATGACGCAGGGACAGCCGTACTTCTCGTCCACGACCACCGTGATGGTCATCTGGCAGAATGCCTTCCGGGATTTGCAGATGGGCTATGCCGCGGCGCAGGCCTGGCTGCTGGGCGGCATCACGATGATCCTGACGGTGATCAATTTCACACTCTCTCGCCGCTGGGTGTTCTACGACTAGTCAGGAGTGATATGGTCATGGCGCAAACTGCGACAATTACCCACCCGACAGTGCGCACACGAACCCCGGCAAAGCACCGCCAGCGGCAGATCGTATTCAGGATCCTGTCATACGTCCTGCTGATCGCCTTCGCGCTGGCAATCCTGCTGCCTTTCTTCTGGATGCTCTCGACAGCCTTCAAGGAAGAGCGGGGTTTGTTCGTGCTGCCGCCGCAGTGGATTCCGAATCCGTTCACCTTCGCCAACTTCGAGCGCGTGCTGACGCCGACGCCGCAGGCGAATATCCCGATGGCGTTCGTGAATTCGATGTTCGTCGCCCTGACGAGCACGATCGGCGAGGTCTTCATGGGGACGTTAGCCGGGTTTGCCTTTGCGCGGATGCGCTTTCCGGGGCGGGGCAAGTTCTTCGGGCTGCTGCTGGCGACGATGATGATTCCGGGCGTGGTTACGCTGGTTCCGTCGTTCATCCTGTTCAAGGAACTCGGCTGGCTGCGGACGCTGGCTCCGCTGATCGTGCCCGTGATGTTCGGCACAGCGTTTGCTGTCTTTCTGAGCAGGCAGTATTTCGCGACCCTGCCGCAGGAACTGGAAGAAGCGGGCAAGATCGACGGCGCGAATATGTTCCAGATTTACCTGTTGATCATGCTGCCGCTGGCAAAGCCGATCATCGCGACGCTGTTCGTACTCGGCTTCATCGCGCGCTGGAATGATTATCTCGGCCCGCTGATCTATCTCAGCGGCGGCAAGCCGGAGACGTTCACCATTCCGCTGGCGCTGGCGAGCCTGCAAGGCGCATACACGCTGGAATGGACGACGCTCATGGCGGGTTCAACGGTTGCGCTGCTGCCGATCGTGATCCTGTTCTTCATCTTCCAGCGCTATTTCGTTGAAAGTATTGCCCTCACGGGCATTAAAGGGTAAATGCCATGCGTTCTGGCTTTATCGCCGTGATCCTTGCAGCCATCGCGCTGCTGTTTTCTGTACAGGAGTCGAGCTTGGCTCAAACCGAAATCACGCTGCCCACCTATCAGGGCTATATCTCCGTTTCGCCGAACGGTCGATACTTCGTCGATGAAGCCGGGCAGGGGTTTATCGTCATCGGGCAAAACGACGGCGTGCCGTGGCCGGGTCTGGTGACGCTGCTCAACAACCTGTCCCCGGAAGCGACGGAAAACTACATCATCGATCTGCGCGAACATGGCATCAATGTCAGCCGCGTCATGATCGAGTACTCGCAGGCTCCACATACCTATCTTGAGAATCCCGTCGGCACATTTTCGCCCGCGATGGTCGCTTTCTGGGACGATTTCATCGCCCTGGCAGAGCGTCACGGTTTGTATCTGCTGCTCACGCCCTACGACACGTTCTGGCAGGCGGCAAACTGGGATCGCTACCCTTACAACGCGGCGCTGGGCGGCCCCTGCGAGACCCGGCGTGACTGGCTGACTTCGCGCCCATGCATCGATGCACACAAGCAGCGCTGGCGGTTCATCCTGGAACGTTGGGGCGGCTCGCCCAACATCATGGCGTGGGACATCATGAACGAGATCGATATCTGGTGGGACGCCACGGCCGACGAGATCCGCGCCTATATCGACGAAATGGCGGTTTTCATCCGCGAGACTGAAACGGCTGCCTGGGGACGTTCGCGCATGCTCACGGTGTCCTCGGCGGCATCCGTGCCGGATGGTGAGCTGGGGCGGATCATCTACAACCATCCGCTGCTGGATTTTGCCAACACCCATCTCTACATCGGCCCCGATATCAAGGCCCCCACTGACCCGATCGGGGCGGGACCGATGATGGCGGGCGGCGTGGTGCTGTCGATCCAGGCGATCAACGATAACCGACCCTACCTGGATACCGAGAGCGGCCCCATCGACAGTTGGATTGGCGATCCCGCCTTCGACGCGGAATATCATCACAACATGTCGTGGGCGCATCTGGCGGCGGGAGGCGCAGGTTCTGGCATGCGCTGGCCCTACACCACGCCGCACTGGATCCTGCCGGAAATGCGAGACAATCTGCTGGGGCTGGCGCGTTTCGCCTCACAGGTAGACTGGGCGAATTTCCCCAGCCAGCCGATCACCAGCAATATCCTGATCGATGACCGCAATATCCTGCGCGCAGGCGCATCGGATGGACGCAGTGCCATCGTCTGGCTGCTGCTCGATACCCGTGGCGACCGCCAGCCCTCGTTTGAGGGGCGCACGCTCATGATCAATCGCACTTTCGAAGATGGAGACTATAACGTGCAGTTCTGGGAGACCTATTCCGGCACGCCGATGCAGACCGTCAGCGTCACTGTGACGGGTGGGCAGCTTCGGCTGGAACTGCCCGCCTTTGACAACTGGGCTGACCTGCGCGATCTGGCGCTGCTGATCACGCCGCAGGCGAATTGAGAGGATGAAATGACTCTTCCACGACCCGAATATCCTCGTCCGCAGTTCGTGCGGCGGGAATGGTTGAATCTGAATGGAGAATGGCGGTTCGCTTTCGATGATGCCAATGTCGGGCTGCGCGAAGGCTGGGAACAGACCGATGGCAGCCAGTTTGCGCGGCGGATCATCGTCCCATTCGCCTTTCAGACGAAGCTCAGCGGCATTCACGAGACGGATTTTCACGACGTGGTCTGGTATCAGCGGCATGTTGATGTGCCGGCGGCATGGGCAGGCAGGCGCATTCTGCTTCATTTCGGCGCAGTTGATTATCGGGCGCAGGTCTGGCTGAACGGGCGCTTTGTCTGCGAACATGAGGGGGGACACACGCCGTTTTCTGCTGATATTACAGGCTATCTGCGCACGGATGGCGCACAGTCGCTGATCGTGCGCGTGGAGGACACCTCACTCGATCTGTCACAGCCGCGCGGCAAGCAGTACTGGAAGCTGGAGTCCGACAGCATCTTCTATACGCGCACGACGGGCATCTGGCAGACTGTCTGGATGGAACCCGTCGCAGAGGTTTCGCTGGAACGGCTGAAGATCACGCCCGATCCCGATCATCGACAGGTCACCATCGAATACTTCGTCGCAGGCGATGCATCCAGCGTTGAGCTTGAAACTGAAATTCGCTTCGGCGATCAGGTGATCGCACAGCGGCAGCACGGGGCAGGCGAGCAGCGCTTCGTTTTTGATGCTGATGAGCTTCATGTCTGGTCGCCGGAAACGCCGCATCTCTATGATCTGACGGTGCGGATAGTGTCAGGCGGGCACGAGATCGACCGCGTTGAGAGCTATTTCGGCATGCGCTGGATCAGCGTTGAGGGAGGACGTGTCATGCTGAATGGCGCGCCGTACTTCATGCGCATGGTGCTCGATCAGGGCTATCATCCCGATGGGCTGCTGACGTTCCCCTCGGACGAGGCGCTGCGTCTCGATGTCGAACTCACCAAAGCGATGGGTTTCAACGGGGCGCGCAAACATCAGAAGGTCGAAGATCCGCGTTATCTGTACTGGGCCGATCGTCTTGGGCTGCTGGTGTGGGGAGAGATGGCCAACAGCTATCTTTCACCGGGCAGTCTGTGCGTCAGCTAGCTCACGAATGGCAGGCCGCCGTCAACCGTGATTACAACCATCCCTGTATCGTGGCGTGGGTTCCGCTGAATGAGAGCTGGGGTGTGCCGGATATCCCGAACGATCCTCGCCAGACGGACTGGCTGCTGGCGCTGTATCATCTGACGAAGGCGCTTGATCCGACCCGGCTGGTGATCTCCAACGATGGCTGGGAACACGCCCGATCCGACCTGCTCACAATCCACGATTACACGGCGGAAGAGTCCGTGCTGCGCGGGCGCTACAGCACGATCGAGCAGGCGCTGTTGTGGACGCCGGGCAATCATGCGCTGCTGGCTCCGGGGGTCGCCTACAACGGTGAGCCGGTGCTGGTGACCGAATTTGGCGGCATCGCCTACCGCGTCTCAGATCAGCAGGGTTGGGGATACAGCTCGGCGGAAGACGACGAGACGTTCGTGAGCGGGCTGCGGGCAGTCTTTGCGCCCATGCACGAGTCGCCGCTGGTGCAGGGGTTCTGCTATACGCAGCTTACGGATGTTGAGCAGGAGATCAACGGCTTGCTGACGTATGATCGGCAGCCTAAAGTCGAGCTGTCCATCATCCGCGCGATCGTTACGCACAGCGGCGATCCATCCCTGATCGGCGGGGTTGCGGCGCAAGAGAAGACTTCCTGACCAGCCGCGCTGTCCGCCGGAAAAACAGCTTTCCTTACCTGTAACACGAGAATGGGTAACATGAGAACGGGGAAGTGTCGATAGCGACACTTCCCCGTTCCTGTCTTTGAGCATTGCGCCCTTAACCGCAGTTTCCTGTGGTCGTGAGCAGCGTCTCGCTGATCCAGCCCTGCTGGCTGCCGAAGATCACACGATACCAGCCGTTGGTATATGCGGTCGCCTGAAGCATGAGCTGGTACGGAACCTGATCAAGAATCGCGCTGCTGGTGTTCGGCTCTGCGCGCAGGCGAGCGATGTACTGCGTCGTGATCATGCAGTTCGTCAGCTCGGTGATCCCGGCGGCGGCAGGTGGCGCAGCAGCCGGCTGCACTCCGGTCGATGACGGGATCAGCACCAGCGTCCCCGGCTCATAGAGGATGACGCAGGTATACCCTGCAAAATCATCCACAGCGAAGCCTTCGACAGGGCGCGCTGAACGCGGGGCTTCGCTGGCGCTCAGGAACAGCAGCGTCCCCGTTCCGCGCAGGCAGATCAGCGCGCCTTCAGGATACGATTGCGGACCGTTCGGGCTGAAGACATCGACCGCCTGGAATACGCTGCTGTCCAGCACCGATTGCAAGCCGATCTGCGCGGGGTTGGTGATGAAATAGCCCAGGTACGAAACGTACTCGCCATTCTGCACCAGCAGCCGGCAGAAAACGGATGTGCGCAGACGATCCGGTATGCTGGCGCGGATGACACTGTTCGGATTGAAATTCTCATCCACGCACAGCGGTGTTGCCGGCGGCGTCGGGAAGTTGAATACCCCGTTCGAGTCCCCCGGCGGCGTCGCCGTCGGCGGTACACCGATGAAGATCACGGCTGTGGCAGGCGCAGCCGTGATGCCGCCGTCCGCTGTGAGTGGGCTGGTCGTGTTCGTCAGGCTGCCGAGCGCCGCGCCGTTCGACTCGACGGTGACTTCGATCGTGCAGGCGCTGTCGCCAGCGCCCAGGCTGCCGCCGGTAAAGGTCAGGCTGTCTGCATCGATCAGCGTGACTGTGCCGTCGCACTGTGGGGTTGTGACCGGGGACACGTAGACCAGACCCGACGGCAGATCATCGGTGAAGGACAGGTTGGTCAGCGCCGGGTTGCCCGCCGGGTTGGTGATCGTGAACTGGAGCGTGCTCGTCTCGCCGGTCAGGATCGGATCGGTCAGGAAGTCCTTGCTGAACGTCAGCCCGGCGATGATCGTCGTCACGGTTGGGTCGTCAGCGCCGCCCACGCCCGGATCATCCGTCAGGAATGGCGTGAATCCGACGCCGCTGATCGTCCCCTGATTGCTGATCGTGTTCACGCCTGCCGGGAACGGATCGTTCACAGTCACCCGGAAGACGATGACTGCCGACTGTCCAGCTTCGACAACTCCGGCAGCCGCGCCCGGACTGTTGACCAGCCCGCCGCTGGCATAGGGCATTGCGCCGCCGGCATCGGCAGCCGAACTGCTGTTGAGCGTGGTGCTGCCTGCAACATAGGTCGTATTTGCCGGGATCGGATCGTTGAGCGTGACGCTGCCCGCGTCCTGATTGCCGCTGTTGCTGATCGTGATCGTGTACTCGATCTCGTCGCCCGGAACCGCGCTGCCGCCGTTGAGGTCGCTGGCGGTTTTGGTCGCGTCCATGATCGGCGCGGCGCTCACCGGCGTGCAGGTCGGGTCATCCGCGGCGGCTGTGTTCGGGTCATCGGTGACCTCGCTGAATGGAACACCACTCAGCAGGCCGGAAATCGTGCCCTGATTACAGACCTGCGTCACGCCAGCAGGCAGCGGATTATCGACCGTCACGTCGAAGATGATGCGTACTGTATCTCCGGCGGGCAGGGTGTGGATGCTGGTGCTGACCGTCTCGCCGGAGAGCGCCGGGATCAACGCCAGCCGAAGGACGCCCGGATCGGGTTTGTCGCCCGCCATGTGCGCCAGCGGGAAGCGCCGCGTGCCTGTGGGCAGCGTTTCCACCATCAGCGCGTGCGGGTTTGCTGCCGACGGCGCATCATCCAGCCCCAGGATATGCCCGTATTCGTGCATGATCGCCGTGAGCAGATCCATCTGCCCAAATGCCGGGCTGGCCGCCGCCGCCCTGTACTCTGTCGGCGCTGCGATCCGGCTGAACTCACTGTCGTCATCTGGTGAAGGATCCACAAACCAGCCATAGCCCGCCGCGCTGGCGTCGATCTCGATGCGGTCGGGGTAAGCGTAGGCAAGCACACCGTCCGGAAGCTCGGCAGTGGTCACATTGATCGCTGCCAGCCGCGCGATCTGCGCTGCCGAAAGCCCGGTCGCTGCCCAGCGTGCCGCTGCCGCTTCAGCGATGCCCGCCAGATGAGCCGGCATCAGCGCCGCCCCATTGAACGAGCCGGCATTTTCGCCACCTTCGGCGAGCAGAGGCACAACCGCGGCGGTGAAGCCGGTTTCAGCGGAAACCAGCAGTGTGCCCCCTCCAGCCGGGTTCAGGCTGTTGACATGGTTGATCACCTGAGAGCCGAGCGTGTTGGGAGATGGGGACAAGCCTTCAATGGCGAAGGCGTTCAGGTTTGGATCTGTCCCTTGTTTACGCAGCCCGATCCCCTCGACAGTCGTGCTGACAGAGCCGTCGCTGGTATTCCCGTTGATCTCAAGGCGGATGTCATTGTCGCCCGTTGCGCCGCCCGCGTTCACCTGAATGCCGGATCGGAAGCCGGTCAGCGGCGCGGCGACGATATTGTTGTTGATCTTGAGGGTGATCTCCCAGTCGGCATTGGAGACAACATTCTCATTGGCCACGAAGAAGATCCCGTTGCCGTCGGTCTGGCTGATATTGTTCCCTTCGACGGTGGCGGTCAGGCTGGGGGTATTGGTTGCAAAGCCTGTGGCAACGCCAACGCCGCCCGCGATGCCGCGAGCGCCGAACGTGTTATTGGAAACGATGGTGTTGTTGTTGATGGTTGAAACGACAACGGCATCGCCGAAGACATTGAGCGAGATGCTGTTGCCCACGGTATGAGAGACACTGTTGTTCGAGATGTTGAAGTTGCCCGTCCCACTGCCGTTGACGCTGACAAGGATTCCCTGCGTCCCGATGCGGTTGGCAGCGCTCTGCCCGGAAATCGTGTTGCCGGTGATGGCGATGATATCGGTCGCGCTGCCCGGCACGCCGAAATCGCTGCTGTTGCCACCTTCAGTGGCATTTCCGCCTACAACCATGATCCCCGCGTCACTGGGGAAGTTCGTGACCGTATTGTTACTGATCGTCGCTCTGGTCACGTCAGCTCCGCTGTAGGCCAAGATGCGGATGCCGGGGGCGACACTCGTCGCCGTGGAGGTGCTGCTGGTGATCTGGTTGCCGGAGACGGTGAGATCGGAGACAGCGCCTGTGTAGTTCTGAATGTCCACCCCGCTGTAGAAGGCGTTGCTCAGGATATTGCCGCTGATATTCACCGTGCCGGTCAGCATCGAGATGCTCGTGTTGGCGGCATTGTCGTTGAAGTTGATGTTCGAGGTGAACGCCGCTGCCGACAGACCGGAATTGGTAATCGTGCCATTCCTGAACGTGAAATTGCTGACCTGGGATCCGGTAATGCCGCTGCCCTGTGTGTTCTGGATCGTGACGTTGGTGAACGATGGACTCGCTACGTTGTTCAGGTTGATGCCCGCCCCGGTCGAGTTCTGAATCGTGCCGCCGGAACTGTTGCCACCCAAAGACGTATCTCCGCCGCCAGCGATCGTGAAGCTGCCCGTCGTATTCTGGAGCGAAATCCCGTTTGCGCCGCCGTTGGCGCTCACTGAGGTGAGCGTCATGCCCAGCGTCGCCCCGTTGATATCGATGGCTGCCGCGCTCGATGAGGCGATCGTGCCGCTGCTCGTATTGACCGTGCCTGCTGTGATGCCCAGGATCGCGTTGTTGCCCGCGCCCGTCGTGTGGATGTTCAGGGCGGTGAAGGTATACGTCCCCGTATTATTCGTCAGCGTCAGGCCGTCGATGGACAGCGGAGACCCACTCGATCCGACGGTCAGAGCGGCGACGGAAATGTTGCCCGCTGAGTTAGCGATGCGCGCGCCGAGAGATGATCCGGTGGCCGTCAGCGTGCCGCTATTAAAGGTGTAGCTGCCACCGGTCATGCCAGTGGCCTCGAACACGTAGTTACCGCTGGCGCTGATATTGCCGGTGAACGTCCCGCTCGGTGAGCTTGAACTGATCAGGAAAGAAACACCAGTCGTCGGATTTGTGATCGTCCCGTTGCTGAAATTGAATGTCCCGCTGGAGCCGCTCTCGATACGGACGCGCGCACTGCCACCGTTGAGCGTGGTCGTGCCGCTGAAATTGACCGTGCCGTCAGCATTAAAGAACAGCAGGCCATCACCGCTGGTGGCGCTCACGGTGCCGCCTGCCGCAAACGTGTACGTGCCGCCGCTGACGTTGGTCAGATCCACCAGCAGACCGGCATTGTTCTTGCTGATACTGCCCGTATACGCCCCACTCGGACTGCTGGCGTTGATGGTGAACGCTGTACCGGTGGGGTTGGTGATCGTCGCATTGGCGAAGTTGACCGTGCCCGCAGAGCCATTCTGGATGCGGATGCGGGCGTTGCCACCGTTGAGCGTGGTTATGCCATTGAAATTGACCGTACCGTCAGCATTATCCAGCAGGATGCCGTCGCCGTCCGTGGCGCTCAGCGTGCCCGTCTGGAAGGTGATTGTGCCGCTGCTCACCGTCGTCAGGTCAACCAGCAAGCCGGCGCTGCTCTTGGACATGCTGCCTGAATAGGTCACCGTCGGGCTGCTGGCGTTCACACTGAACGGCGTTCCGGTCGGGTTGGTGATGTTTGTGCCTGTTCCGAACGTGAAGCTGCCGCTTGATCCTGCCAGGATGCGGACGCGGGCGTTGCCGCCGTTGAGCGTGGTCGTGCCGTTGAAATTGACCGTGCCATCCACATTTTCCAGATAGATGCCGTCGCCGTTGGTCGTGCTCAGCGTGCCCGTCTGGAAGGTGATCGTGCCGCCGGTGGTGTTGGCAATATAGACCAGCGTGTTGGTATCTGTCTTGGTGATACTGCCGCTGAAGGTGATGTTCGCGTTGCCGCCGTTGACGAAGAACGCAACGCCCGTTGTTGTGGCGTCAATCGTGACATTGCTGGCGAAGGTGAATGTTCCGGATGGCGTGCCGTTCAGGAAGATACCGGAGCTGGTGGCCCCGCTGATGGTGATGTTCTGGAAGGAGCCGCCGATCGTGTTGTTGCCCGTGATGGCATCACCGGCAGGCCCGGTCGTATTCAGACCGCGAATGTCGTTGCCATTGTTCAGGGAAATCACCGGGCCGGAGTTGTTCGTGATCGACGGGTTACTGGTAGCGCCCGGCAGTATTGGGCTGCCCAGCGGCAGCGCGCCGACCAGCGCACTCAGGTCTTCGCCCTGCCCGATCAACTGCTGGTTGTTCAGCAGGGTAATCCCGCCCGCATAGGTTGTGCCGCGCTGATAGATGAAGATGCGGTCACCGGCGGCGGGGTTATTCCCCGTCCCGTTGTTGACCGTGTTGAATGCGTTCAGCGAGTTGAACGGCAGGTTGAACGTCCCCAGACCTCCCGGCGGAGCGCTGCTGTCGATGAACCAGATCATCCCGCTGACATTGATCGTCACGGTTGCTGTGTCCGTCAGCGCGTTGTCGAGCGTATACGTGAACGTGTCTGCTCCCTCAAAGCCCGGCGGCGGCACATAGACGAAGCTGCCGTTTGCGTTCACGCTGACGATCCCGCCCTGTGCGCTCACAGGGTCGTAGGCGCTGATGACGGCCCCGTTGAGCACATCGTTGGCGAGCAGATCGTTCGCGCCGTCGGGGATGACGATGCTCAGGTTACCGTGCGCCGAATAGGTGTCGTTATTCGCTTCCGGCGGCGGGATCACGGTGATCGTCACCGTGCCCACAGCGCTGCCCGCGCCATTGGTGACGGTGTAGGTGAAGGTGTCATCCGGCGGGCTGATGAAGCCAGTCGGCGGGTCGTAGGTGAAGCTGCCATCCACCGCCACATTGACTGTGCCGCCCTGCGCGCTGGTGGCGTCGAACGCAGTCACCGTGCCGCCGAACAGATCGGTATCGTTGAACAGCACGCCGCTTCCAGCCGGGACGACGAG
>NZ_JASVEJ010000028.1:0-40653 GCF_030285425.1 Geitlerinema calcuttense NRMC-F 0142
ACTGGAAAAGAAACCGCTAAACGCCATCCAACCCTAGGGAAAAATGTTGTCGTCGAACCGGGCGCTAAGGTTCTGGGTAATATCTGCATTGGCAATGATGTGCGAATTGGCGCTGGGGCAATTGTGCTTCGCAACGCCCCCAATTCCCAACTCCCTTCTTCCCCATCTCCCCACCCTGTTTGATATACTCTCCTGTGGGTTAATTCATGGATCGGTGATGGTAGCAGTAGCAATTCTCGCGGCAGGACGCGGGACGCGGATGAAATCTCAGTTGCCCAAGGTGCTTCATCCTTTGGCAGGGCGATCGCTGATTCGGCGTATTCTGGATAGCAGCGATTGTGTCTCCCCAGTTCGCCGTTTTGCGATTGTGGGTTATCGGGGCGATTTGGTTAAGGCGTCGCTAGCGGATTTGAGTAATGTTGAATTTGTTGAACAAACCGAACAACTCGGAACCGGACACGCGATTCAACAGTTGCTTCCCTATTTAACAGATTTCCAAGGGGATTTAATTGTTCTGAATGGGGATGTACCGCTATTGCGTCCTGAAACGATTCAAAATTTATTACAGACGCACAAATCTAACCAAAATGCGGCTACGATTCTGACGGCCCATTTGCCCAATCCCAAGGGGTATGGGCGGGTGTTCTGCGATGGTCAGAATTTGTTACAGCAGATTGTTGAGGATCGCGACTGTACGGGGGCGCAACGGCAAAATCGCCGGATTAATGCCGGGATTTATTGCTTTAATTGGGAAAAATTGGCCCAGGTGCTTCCGGGATTGAAGTCGGAAAATGACCAGCAAGAATATTATCTGACGGATGCAGTCAATTACCTCAATCCGGTGATGGCACTGGATGTGGAGGATTATGAGGAGATTTTAGGGATTAATGACCGCAAGCAGCTTGCAACGGCTTACGAGATTCTGCAACGCCGGGTAAAAGAGGCGTGGATGACGGCTGGCGTGACGCTGATTAGTCCCGAAACGATTACGATTGACGATACGGTACAGATTGAGCCGGATGCAATTATTGAACCGCAAACCCATCTGCGGGGCAAGACGCTGATTCGTTCGGGCTGTCGCATTGGGCCGGGTAGCTTGATTGAAAATAGCGAGATTGGCGAAAATGTGACGGCGATGTATTCGGTGATTGCGGATAGCGTGGTGCAAAGCGGTACTCGGATTGGGCCTTACGCGCACCTACGCGGTCATGTGGAGGTGGGTTCGGGTTGTCGGATTGGCAATTTTGTTGAGTTGAAAAATTCCCAATTGGGCGATTGCACTAATGTAGCCCATCTCTCATATCTGGGCGATGCACAACTCGGTGAAAAAGTCAATATCGGCGCGGGAACGATTACGGCCAATTATGACGGCGTGAAGAAGCACAAAACCAAAATTGGCGATCGCACCAAGACGGGTTCTAATAGCGTGTTAGTTGCGCCGATTACCCTGGGTGAAGATGTCACGGTTGCGGCGGGGTCAGTGTTGACGGAAGATGTGGGTAATGATGCACTGGCGATCGCGCGATCGCGACAAGTGGTTAAACCCGGTTGGCGGTTGAAATCCCCGGAGGAGTAAGCGTTAATAGCGAACCCTTAGTTCTGGTTTGTGCGGCGGATAACGAGTTTGCAATGCCTTTAGCCGCGATGCTGGCTTCAGTAATGGCAAATTTGCAAACCGTGGATGGCGTCGCACTTTTTATTATCAATGGCGGTATTCGCGATCGCAATCGGCATAAAATCCAACAATCCCTAGACTTAAATCGGATAACGATAACTTGGCTAGAACCCCCCCTAGAACGTCTTGAGGGCTTAAAAGTCCAAGAACGCATCCCCATCGCCTCCTATTACCGCCTGCTGATTCCCGAACTCTTGCCCCCACAATACAGTAAAGCCATTTACCTCGATAGCGATCTGATCGTGAATGCGGATCTCGGTCAACTGTGGCAGCTTAACCTAGAAAACCATGCGCTTCTAGCCGTTCAAGACCCCATTATTCGCACCGTCTCCAATCGCAACGGATTAGCGAACTACCGAGATTTAGAGCTAGCACCCGATACCCCCTACTTTAATGCAGGGGTTTTAGTTCTCAATCTTTCCGTTTGGCGCACCCAGAACCTCAGCCGCCAAATTCTCCAATATCTGGTTGCTAACCGCGATACCCTGCGCTGGCACGATCAAGATGGACTGAATGCAATTCTCGCCCAACGTTGGGGCCAACTTGACCCGCGCTGGAATCAACTGCACATCATCCACAAGTATCGATCTTGGCAGGAAAGTCCCTATCCTGAAAGCACGTACCGCGCTGTATTAGAAGACCCCTATATTGTGCATTACACGACCTCAAGCAAACCTTGGCGAGTGGGGTGTCAGCATCCCAAACGGGACTTATTTTATGATTACCTCAATTTAACTGCATGGTCGGGCTGGCGACCGACCCGCTGGAACCGAGGGTTACGCAAATTAGAGCGACTCCAAGAACGCTTCCGGCTCTAACACCCAGAGTACGTAACCTTTGGGTGAAGGAGTGACAAGTGCCTTATCATTGCGCTGTTTTAAGGCTTGGATGCGTTCTAAGGCTAGTTTGAAGTCGGGTTCAATCCGGAAAAGACTATAATAAGCCCCTTCAAACTGAACAGCAGGCAGTTTGTGCTTTAAATCGGGTACCCGAATATGGCAGGGTTGGTATTGACTGCGAGAGACGAGCATGGGGAACTGTTCAAAACTTAAAGATTCTGTTCCCTTGGGCACAACAGATTGGGTATTGTTTTTAAAGTTTTCGGGGTGTGCTTCGGGTTCCCATACCCACAGGATATAGCCTTTGGCACCTTGAACCATGCGAGCATCATCGCCGCGAGCAATTAGTTTTTCTAAGACTCGCAAGGCGCGATCGCGTTCGGTTTCAACTTTGAATAAACTGTAATAGCGATCGCCAATTTGAATCGCCGGTAAGCGTTTGTCTAAGTCGGGGACTTGGATGTGGCAAGGTTGATATTGGCTGCGCGAGAGGAGAATCTTTTCGCTGAGGCTTTGGGAGTTAATCACGGTAGGAAAAAGCGTATTCTGATACGGCAGAGGAGCGCGGTAAACTTTCTTTAATTTTCTCAGAGAGTCTTAGGGATTTGCAACAATTGCTTGATGGAGAATCAGGCGATTTCCCTCTGGATCGCGCGCGTAGACCTCCCGTCCATGAGAAGCTTGGGTAATTTCCGCTGCGGGCGGATAGCCTAATTGTGTCAAATGGGCGATCGCGGCTTCTAAATTTTCCACTTCCAAGCACAAACTCATCGAGCCGCTTGTACAGCCAGCAAACTCGCCCTCATCGCTGGCTTTTGGCTCAAAAATGCCCAGACGCAACCCCGGTAGTTGAAACTCTGCATAAACATTGCTAATACACGGCTGAGGCGACTGGTTGAGCAACTGCCCGTAAAAAGTCACTAAACTTTGCCAATTACGGGCAGCCACCACCATCCAAGCCGAGTGTAGTTTCAGCACCACGCCTTACTGAGCCGGACGACAAACGCCCCCTTGACAAACTAATCCGCCTGCACCCGGTACGGGTTGATTCTGCGAGGGAATAATTTGTTGGGGGGCTTGAGGAACCACTTGAGGAACCTGCTGAGGAACCGCTTGACCGGGTTGTACGGGAACCGCACCGGGCTGTACTGGGATGCCATTGGGTTGAACGGGGATCGCAGCCCGGTTGAACGGGAATTGCACCGGGTTGTACTGGGATCGCGCCCGGTTGAACGGGAACGCCTTCCACCTGTCCGGGGAAGGGAACCACTTGACCGGGTATAATTCCCGGTTGAGGCGAGGGCGGCGCGGCGGGTTGGGCGGCTGGCGCGGCGGGTTCTGGCGTTCTAAAGCCTAATAAAACTTCAGCATTGGGAAGATAGGTCGCCCAAGCTCGCGGATCGGGACGGCGGCTCCACTGGGGGCGAGTTGCTTCTAGCGTCAGGATCGGTACCGAGGCTCCGTTATTTTGAGCCACGATGATAATCGAGACATCGGTTGCTAATAAGTCACTATCAAAGGTGCGTTGGGCTGCGGCTCTCGCGGCGGCTTCTGCCCGTTGCAATAAGGTTTGATACGATTCGCCACCTGTGCGAGTGATGGTGACAGAGGCTCTGGCGGTATAGGCTTGTGCCGGTTGAGGCGCGATCGCTGTGGCTAGAGTCCAAACGCCTCCGCTTAATCCTACGACAACCGCTAAACCCCAAGGCGCGATGTGTTTCCCGATGGCGACGCTTTTCATATTCTGAAGCTGGGAAAGGATAAATTTTTTTTAATAATACCCTTTATAGGTTTAAGCACCTCATTCCCACGATATATTCGAGCGCCTATACTATTACTGTCTCTAAGACTGCCGATTTACATTTCTATACACAATTACTGAGGCATGGGTGATGGGGAAAACATTTGCGATCGCCATTGGCATTAATCAATATCAGCATTTTCAACCCTTGAACTATGCCCAGCAGGATGCTCAAGCCCTGTGGGATCTGTGGACGCAACGCTTAGGCATCCCGTCCAACCAATGTTTTTTATTAACCGATAGCGCCCAAGCGATTAACGGACAATCGACCTACCCGGAACGCGAAACCCTCCAGAACTGGCTAGACTATCTCAGTGGCGATGGGCCAATGGCCGATTCGCCCCTGCAACCGGGCGATTACCTCTGGTGCTTCTTCAGCGGTTACGGCGTTTCCCATAACGGTCAAGACTATCTGATGCCCGTCGATGGCAACCCAGAAAATATCGAAACAACCGGCTTATCTCTGCGCTGGCTGTTTACCTGCCTGCAACACGCTCCGTGCGATCGCGTTTTCGTCTTTCTCGACATGAACCGACCAGCCAGCATCCAGTCGGGGAGCCTTTTGGGAACCCATACCGCCACCCTTGCCCGCGAAATGGGAATCCCCACCTTCTTATCCTGTCAGCCCAGCGAAATCTCTCACGAAACCGCTGACTTGCGCCAGGGAATCTTTACCCAAGCAGTATTAGAAGCCCTACGTTCCGAACAAGTTCAAACCCTCGCAGAACTCGAAGACTATCTGCAAAAGCGCGTCCCGGAATTGTGCGACCATCACCTGCAACCGATCCAGAACCCGCTATTAGTCGTCAGTCCTCCCGAAAAAATTCATCAGCCCTTGGTGCCCATTCTGGGACAATCAACCCCCACCAGTAGCGCCACCGTGCCTTTCCCTACAACCCTCAAGCCCGCAGAAAGCGCGATCGCCCCTAAACCGACTGCCAAAGAACCCCCTCCCCAAGAGGATTCGGGCTTTTGGAAGCAGTTAATTCTCGCCTGTTTTGGCATTGCAGCGCTGTTATTGGCAGGTGTCTTTCTGACCAACCGCACGGCATTTACAGGCAATCCGCAAGCCCCTCAAGTCGCGACACCGGGCGCTACCGATCCGGGCGCGGCTCCCGTCGCCACAGATCCGGGTGCGGCTCCCGTCGCTACCGATCCGGGCGTCACGGCGGTTGTGCCGCCCGTAGACCCTGGGGAAACGCCCCCGATCCGGAACCCACGGCCGTCGATCCTGAGCCATCTCCCGCCCCTCCAGAGGCCTCTCCTAGCCCCGTTCCGGTTGCCCCTGCGACAGTCCCCACCACTGCACCCGCACCGGCTCGACCCGCCGCCCCATCGCCCACCAACCAAGAACTGTTAGGACGGGCTAGAACAGCATTAGGGAGCAATGCCTCAGATTATGTCAGAGCGATCGCGATCGCCCGTCAGATTCGACCGGGAGAGTCCATGTATCAGCAGGCGCAAATTGATATCGATCGGTGGAGTCAAGCCATTTTAGACATTGCGGAAGGACGCGCCAGACGCGGCCAGTTTGCGGCGGCGATTTCGGCGGCGCGACTGGTACCGACCGACCGGCCGGCGATTCATCGAGCCGCACAAAACGCGATCGCTCGTTGGGAAGCCCAAGGGCAACAACAACAAGCCAATCAGCAAATTCTCAACCAAGCCAATCAAAGCATCCGGGCAGGTAATGCAGAATCTTACGTTCAAGCGATTAATACCGCTCGACGCATTCCCCAAGGGCAACCCCAATACTTTGAGGCTCAACAGCGGATTAACCAGTGGAGTCGCAATATTTTGCAGTTGGCTTACGCCCAAGTTTCGGGAGGGTCGTTAGAAAACGCGATTCGGATCGCCTCCCTGGTTCCGGAAAACACCGAAGCCCGCCCAGAAGCGCAAAGTGCGATCGCCGTTTGGCGCAACCGTCAGACCCAACGATAAGCGCCAGGAACTCTCCGGCAGATCCGATCGACTTCCGATTCACGCAGGCAGAGAACTTAAAATTAGGCTCCAGAGTTCTCTGTCCTCGCTAATATAGCAGGGAGTATGGGAGGAACGATTTCTTGGGTAAGTTTTCGCGTCGCCAATTTTTCTGGAGGGCAGGAGCTGCAACGGCTAGCTCAATTCTCCTCAAAGGCTGTATGGGCTATTCCCCAGAGGCGCTCAACCCCATCCCCCCAATTGCCCAAACCCCAGGAGGACGTTGGGTTGCCAAACCTGCACCGGAAACCCCTCAGATTACATTAGGCTACTTTCCCACCCTAGCAGCCGCGCCTTTGATTATTGCCCAAGAAAAAGACCTCTTTCGTAAATACGGCATGAGCGAAGTGGTCTTGATCGAACAAACCGATTGGACGGCCGCCCAAGCTCAAATTCGCCAGGGCAGCAGCCGAGAAGGGCTGGATGGCGGTCAATGGTCGATGCCGCTTCCCTATCTACTCTATGAAGGTTTGGGAAGCGCGAATAATCGGCGCATTCACTTATATGTTTTAGCAAAACTCAATACCCAAGGACAGGCGATCGCGGTCTCGAATCTCCACAAAGCCCAAAATCTCGCCCTCAACCTCAACAACGCAGCAGAGTACATCAAAACCTTTTCCCTAACGCAAGGGCGGCGTTTTCGAGTGGCTTCTGCTTTAGCGAATATCAGTCCATCGCTGTGGTTGCGCTACTGGCTGGCCGCCGCCGGGATCGATCCCGACACCGATGTGGAATGGGCGAACGTTCCCATTGCGGAAGCTATCCAAGGCTTGAGTAATGGCAGTATCGATGCAGCTTGCTGTAGCGATCCTTGGTCGCAACATATTGTCCATGAAGATATCGGTTACATTGCAGCCCTCAGCGGCGACATTTGGCCATTCCATCCAGAAGACTATTTTGCCCTGCGAGCCGAGTGGGTCGATCGCCATCCACAGGCAACCCTAGCCATCCTCAAAGCCCTTTTGGAGGCGCAGCAATGGTGCGATCGCCCCGATAGTCGTCAAGAGCTAGCGCAAATTTTATCCCGACGCCAATACTTAAACTTTCCGGCCTATCGCCTAGCACGCACTTATCAGGGAAAATACTGGATGGGCAACGGCAAGCGCCCGCTCGATCGAAGCGATCGCAGTCCTTTCTATTGGCGAGATGAACGCGGGAGCAGTTCTTTTCCGTATAAAAGTCACGAACTCTGGTTCCTAGTCGAAAGCGTGCGTTGGGGATTTTTACCCGCAACGGCGATCGCCCAAGCGCCCCAACTGATCGACACCATTAACCGCCAAGACTTGTGGCGCATGGCGGCTAGAGCGCTGGAAATTCCCGATCCAGAAATTCCGACGAGTGCCTCGCGCGGACAAGAGCGCTTTTTTGATGGCACCCTTTTCGATCCAGAAGACCCCTTAGCTTATCTCGAAAAGCTCGAAATCAAACGTCTGAGCTAGCTTTGACGGCCCGAACGACTCACGCGAGAACTCGATCCCCGGCTTTTGCCTTGAGATTGTCCGCTAGAACCGCTTTGAGACTGTCCCTTGGGGCGTGCCTGTTGGCTGCTGCCTGAAGAGGAACTTTTGCCCGAAGAAGAGGCGGCGTCGCTACTGCCTTCCTTGGGAGCCGCAAGGGGCGGGCGGCGGGTGGTGCGAATGGTCACGTTGCTACCTTCGTTGAGTTGTTCTAACACCAACAAGGGGGTCGGTTTCGCTTTTTGATCCCAGTGCAGGTTAACCAGTCGGCCCCCCATTGCTGGTTGCCAGTTGTCGGCGGCGGTGGGACTGAGATAGGTTTCAATGCAGTCAATAATTTGGCTGACGGTTTGGGAGGTGGGAACGGCGGGTAATTTGGTGAGTTTAATTTGAATGCGGAATAGTACGCGCTTGATGCCTTTGGGCGAACCGTCGGGTTCATATTCCACATCAAAGATTTCATCCACTTGACGGGCAGCGGCGGGGCTGCCAATTTTGCCTTCTTTGGCTTGGGTGGGGCGCAGGGCTTCAGAAATTTTATCTTTAACTTTGACTTTAATTTGGTTGACGATCGCAAAGTGGAAGACTTCTTCTTCCATCCGCATTCTCAGATAATCGAGGTTGAACTCTCTAGAGTGAACTAAGTCGGGGTTGGCTTCCATTTTGGTAATGGTACCGAGGGCCAATTTTAATTTCTTTTTGAGTTCCTGGTTTTTAAATTCCTCAAATTTAACCTTTTTTGCCAGTTGATCGAGTTGAATTTTGCCGTAGACGCCCAGTCCAATAAGAGCCACTAACAAAGCACCCGAAATAATCATCCAAGGGGAGATGGGCGGAGATTCTCCCGTTCGGGCAGCAGGAGACGCGGCAGGGGCTTGAGCAAGCATGGGGTTAACAAGGATGATTGGAGTAGGCATGAGTTCAGTCCCGGCTGAAATAAAAATTTAGTCTTCTTTTCTATAGGGTGCCCTAAACTATCGGGAGATGCGATCGCCAACTTAACAGAAAAGTAGAATTTGCATAAAGCTTTAGTTAAGCCAACGGGCGCGATAGCTGCGAGCATCAATGTGACTGAGATACGGATAGCTAGCATAACGACCTAATCCCCCCGGCCACCACGGATCGAGGAACCAATACAATTGATTGCCGGTTAAGCCATCGCAATAAAAATCGATGGCATCTCCTACAATATGACGGCTGTTTGAAACCCCACCGACGCGAGCATTGATATCTGGGGGACGGTACCAACTGGTGACATGAAAGGGCCTGCCAATGCGATCGCGGGCTTGTTGAGCAAGTTGAGCAATTCTGACAATTGCATCTACCGTTTCTTGATCGGGAGGCATTCGCGTCCCGCCGTGGGTCGCTTCAGCCCAGGTAAAAACGCTGTTAGGAATAATTGAAGCATGAATTTGGATATTCGAGGGCGTCCACCGATCGGGACGGCGCGGTAAAACAATGGGAAGAGGTGGGGGTGGGGCTTCGGGAGTATTGCGCGGCGCGCTGTTCATTCGCTTCAGGTCTTCGGTTAAGCCGTTAATGGCCTGTTCGCGGGTGACTTGGTTGCGCCAAAGCTGTACGAGGCGGATCAGGGCTTCCCGTTGGCGGTCTTGTTCTTGATAGGCGGTGGGCACGCGCTGTATAAAGTCTAGCAATTGCCGATCGAGTTGGGCGGCGACGGTAGCCAGCAGGGCCGGGTTATCGGCTTCTAAAGAGATTAGTTTGGCATCTAAACCCAATGCCAGTAAGGCAGAGGCGCGCGAGTCGAGTTGTCGCCACAAGCGAAAGCCTTCGGTTAAGGCTTGGCGCTGCATTCCGGTGCCTTGGTAAAATTGGGGGACGCGTTGCACAAAGGCAATTAAGGCGGGATCGATCTGTTTGATGCTGGGTTCGGGGGAGGTATTCTGAGCTAAGGAGGCGATCGCCGCTTCGCGAGAGTCGAGTTGTCGCCACAGTTGCGTCATCCGAATTAGGGCTTCTCGTTGGTGGGGGATGCCTTGGTAGTGGCGGGAAATGTTTTGGATAAATTGGGTTAAGGCGCGATCGAGTTCGCTGTCGCTGCTGGAGGTCAGGTTTAAAGAGGCGATCGCAGCGGCTCTGGTATCGAGTTTACGCCACACGCGCAGCAGTTCGAGTAGAGCATCCCGTTGATGGGGCAGTCCGCTATAAAAGCGCGGCAAGCGGTCAATCAGGGCCAATAGGGCGGAGTCGAGATACGCTAAATTTTGCGGCAGTTTGTCAAATTGAAAGTCCGTGTTTAAATCGTTGAGGTAGGCTTGCCACAGGGCTTGAGCGTTACAGGGTTCGAGTTGGCAGGCGGCGGGGATGTTGGCGCTGGGGGTGTAGCCTGTGGCGATCGCTTCCATAAAAGATCGCGTATGGTAGCCGTTGCTAGCATCCCACAGGTTATCGGCTTGCCAGCCTTTACTGGTTAATGTATCGGTAATTGCGCGCAGAGTATTGGCGGCATACTGGACTTGTCCAACAAAGCTACTGACTTCTTCTAAACGAATGCGGTTTGCTGGAGAAATACCTAACCCCTTGTCTCCATTGCTTAAGGTGGGTTGCTGTTGCACCTGATACAACGCCGCTAAAATCGACTTGTGAATGCCGACTCGTTCTGCTTCAAGCAAGTAGAGGTAGTTTCGTTGATCTGGAGACAATTTGCTCATAGGACCTTTGCAGATGCAATAACGGGCGTTTAGGACACGCCTTCAGGAGACAATGCCCTAATTTAATCATCTTTGCGTAGTGAACTTAAACTGAGTGGGTGCGAACCCCGTAAAACTTTGCTAAATATGAACACTCTTAGTCACGATTCCCACAGGAATCGTCAAATCTTACAGGTTTTTCAGGCGATTCATTTGGTAGCGACGGATATGGATGGAACGCTGACGGTAGGCGGGAAGTTTACCCCAGCGTTGGTACAGTCGTTTCTTGATTTAGCCGCAGTCGGACAGTCTGTTTTAATTGTCACAGGGCGTTCGGCGGGTTGGGTCAGCGGTTTGGTGAGTTATTTACCGATTGCAGGCGCGATCGCGGAAAATGGAGGTCTATTTTATCAGGCCAATAGCGAGCAACCTATTCTCTTAACTCCCATTGCCGATTTAAAGGCGCATCGCCAGCAACTTCGGGAGATGTTCCGCCAACTGCAAGCGGAGTTTCCCCAACTGCAAGAATCGATTGATAATGCTTTTCGCCTTACCGATTGGACATTTGATGTGGCAGGTCTGTCTCCCGATATTTTAGATCGTTTGCGCGATCGCACTCAACAAGCGGGTTGGGGATTTACCTACAGTTCGGTTCAATGCCATATCAAACCCGCAGATCAAGACAAGGCTAAGGGGTTGTTGCAAGTTCTGGGACATTATTTTCCAAATGTATCAGTTTCGGAAGTTGTGACAGTTGGAGATAGCCCCAATGATAGTAGCTTATTTAATCGCGATCTATTTCCCCATTCGGTAGGCGTTGCGAATGTCCGAGAATATCTCGATCGCTTAAGCGAGCGTCCGCGCTATATTACCCAATCCGCAGAGGGTTTAGGATTTGGCGAATTGGCAAAACTGCTGATTGCGGCAACTCAGCCAGAGACAAGCACCGATCTCAAAGAGATTGTGACTGATTCTTTACACTTCACGAACTTGAGCGATCTCACTCAATAGGGTGATTTCATCAAAATTTCCTGAGAGATAGGATCGAGGGGCTTATTCAAGCAATTGGATATTTTTAATAATGCTTTCAATTACCTTTGATTGAAGATTTGCTCTTAACTTTGACTTGAGCCTAGTGCTGCAAGCATGAGCTGACATCGGTTTGCGAGATTGAACGCTAAGGCGACGAAAGAATTAAATCAAGCGATCGCCCTCAGTTCATCTTTCAATCCCTGGTTGATTTGCGATCGCGATTTTCAAAAGAGTTTGACGATCCCCAAAAATTAATTATACCTTGATTGATTGACTGCTGAAAGTCCTATGCTGTCGTAGTTAGCGTTAGCGTAATCCAGCAGTCAGGGTTGTATTGGGTTTCGTCTTTCAACCCAACCTACGCGGATCTCTTGATTTTCAGTCAGCCAGAATTATACCCCTAGATAGGATAGAAACTCAGATACTTTTTTGCTTTCTATTCTCATCAATTGCGTCGATAATTGACTGAGTATAAAATTCTGCATGATTGTATAAATTTTCTGGATTGAGTTATCTAAAATCGCAAAAATTAAATCAAAAATCATCCTGAAAGAGAAAATAATCATCCGTAATAGCCATGCAGAACAATTGATAGATGAGGCAATTAAAACACCCCTCAATCTACTCAATAATTCTTGTAACTTTCTCAACAGCCTGTCTTATGAAAAAGCTTCGATTCTTCATTTCCCTAGTGCTATCTCTAGCCGTGGGAATCTCAACTTTAGCAATACCCGCTGCCTTTGCCCAAAACACCAGTAACACGCTAACCTCAGAGATTGTAGCTGCCCCTGCTGCTGCACCTCAAGGGTGTCGCCGCGTCATTAGCGATGGGTTAGCCGTGCGAACTTCACCCGGAATTAATGCTCCCATGTTAACCGATCGCTTGGGTAACGGAATTTACCTTCCCTTCGATCAAATTATCGGTTTAACAGGAGACAACCCCGTGAGGCGCGATAATACAACCTGGTTGCAAATTAACTATCCTGAAGTGGGTTGGGTTGCCCTCCAAGATGCCATTAGCGGTGATATCTTTATTGGTACAACGTCTTCCACCGAATGTAATTCGGGTGGCGGCGGTGGCGGCGGTGGCAGTGCAGACGCCCCTCGCGGCTGTCGTCGCGTTATCGTGGATAATTTAGCAGTCCGTCGCAACCCTGGTTTAACATCAGCCTTAGTGCAAGATCGGTTTGGACGCGATGTTTACTTACCGTTCGATCGAGTCATTGGTTTACCAGGCACGACTCCTGTTAATCGCGATGGTACCACTTGGCTGAATATTGCCCACCCCTTTGAAGGTTGGGTAGCCTTAAGCGATCCCAATACTGGAAGAATCTTCTTGGGAACAACCACAGCCACTCAATGCGGTTTAAATGGGGGTGGCGGCGGTGGCGAAATTCCCGGATACACCATCACCAATACAGGCGCAACGGGTTGTCGGGGGATTATTAATGGCAATCGCTATATTCGCGCCTACCCAGGAGTCAATTCTACCGCGCTAACCTTGAGTAGAGTTGGCGATCGCATTTCTCTAACGGGGCGCAAAGCCACCGGAAGCGATCGCTTCACCTGGTTAGAAGTCAGCAATCCCATTCCAGGTTATTCTAGAGGCTGGATTGCCGCTGATGATGGCCCTGGAACAACCTTCTACCTTGGCGATAACTGCCGCTAGATTTATCTCAAAATAGGATTGAAAGGCGATCGCGATCTCAAGGTGCGATCGCTTTTCGCTTTAACTTGAAAAATAGCTCAGTTTGTCATTAGGCTTAGGTCAATCGCCCACTGAGATTAACGCCTTCATCCCTATGAAAGACTGGTTTCACTACCGCCAACGCCTAACGCCTTACTTATTTCTAGCGCCAGCCTTAATCATTCTGGGCTTAACCGTATTTTGGCCCGCTTTGCAGGCATTTTATCTCAGCTTTAACCGCTACGAATACGATCTAACTCAAACCCCGCAATGGGTAGGTTTAGCCAACTTTCGGCGGTTAAGCCAAGATCCTGTATTTTGGCAAACCTTACGCAATACCCTGCTATACCTCGTGGGGGTTGTCCCTATTTTAGCGATCGCGCCCTTGGGTTTAGCGATTTTAGTCAATCGTCAACTCCGGTTCATTACCTGGTATCGCGCCGCCTTCTATACGCCTGTCATTATCTCAATGGTGGTTGCGGGGATTGCATGGCGGTGGCTTTATGCAGAAAATGGTTTATTGAATCAGTTTCTTCGACCCTTGGGAATAGAACCGATCCCTTGGCTAACGCATCCGAGTTGGGCGCTCAATAGCGTAATGGCCGTTACCATTTGGAAAGGGCTAGGCTATTACATGGTGATTTATCTAGCAGGCTTGCAGTCTATTCCCCAAGAACTGTACGAAGCGGCCGCCATTGACGGATCGGATGGCATCAGGAGACATTGGGATATTACCGTCCCTTTAATGCGCCCTTATTTATTCCTGGTTGCGGTCATTTCGGCGATTTCAGCGACTAAGGTCTTTGAAGAAGTTTACATCATGACCCAAGGCGGCCCGCGCAATAGCTCTAAAACCATTGTCTATTATGTTTACGAGCAAGCCTTCCGCAATTTAGAAATTAGCTATGCTTGCACGATTGGCTTAGTGTTATTTCTGATTATTCTGACCCTATCGCTGATTAATTTGAAGCTTTCTAGCCAAACGCGATCGCTGTGACTCATCTAAATTGCTGTTAGGGGAAGGATAGTCGCCTAGGTTAGGTTGAAGTCCAAAACCCAACAGCAGCCAGGGACTTTTAGCAGTTTTGTCAATTAATCAGGGGGTTGAGAGTCCTGTTTGAGAAAGTCGCCAATGAGATATAATGAACCGCACAAAATAACAAGATGCTGAGGATCTGCAACTGCTGCGGTTAAAGCGGTTTCAACGTCTGGGTGAACCTGACAAAGGGCTAATTCTGAAGTCACTTCTTGGGCCAGTTTTGCCAGTTGTTGGGGTTCGGCGCAATCATGATTGGGAACGGGAACGAGGTTTAATTGATTTCCGGGTTTGAGTAAAGCCTGGAAAATGTCCCGATGGTCTTTGGTGGATAGCATCCCCATCACCCAGGTTATTTGGGTTTCTGCATATCCTAGCGTCTCGATGTATTGGCGCAACACTTGGGCGGCGGCGGGGTTGTGGGCCCCATCAATGAGAATGCGGGTATTTTGCCAAGAATACCACTGCAAGCGACCTGCCCATTGGGTTTGGGCCATGCCCTGCTGGATGGTAGTGTCGGGGATATGCCAACCTTGTTGTTGTAAGAGTTGGAGAGTGGCGATCGCCAGGGCTGAATTCTGTAATTGCATCTCTCCCAATAGGCTCACCGGATAGGTCATCTCTGTCAATCCGGGTGGTGGCATAAATTGGGCCTGACCCGATCCTAAATCTAACGCGGGTGGCACGAAAATGGCCGGACAGTTGAGTTCTTGAATTCTGGCGGCTACGACAGCTTGCGCTTCGGGGGGTAAAACGCCAACGACGGCTGAACATTCGGGTTTGAGAATTCCCGCTTTTTCCCTAGCGATATCGGCGAGGGTGGGGCCTAAAATTTGCCAGTGTTCGCGACTGATGGAAGTAATAATGCTGACTAACGGTTTCTCGCAGACATTCGTCGCGTCTAAGCGTCCCCCCAACCCCACTTCAATGACGGCAATATCGACCTGTTGCTGGGCAAAATAAAGCCATGCAGCGGCCGTTACCACCTCGAATAGGGTGGGAGAGTAATCCTTAGCTTCTACCGTCTCTCGGACGTGCCAGAGTAAGGCTTTAAAATCGGCAGTGGAGATGGGGATACCATTGATGCAAATCCGTTCTGTCCAATCTATTAAGTGCGGTGAAGTATAGCGGCCTGTACGGTATCCAGCCGCAGTTAAAACTGAGGAGAGATACGCACAAACCGACCCTTTGCCGTTGGTTCCCGCAACGTGAACGATCGGGACTTGTTGTTGGGGGTTGCCTAAATCTGTCAGGAGTTGGCGAACGCGTTCGAGTCCCAATTTCACCCCAAAGGGCTGAAAGGGTTTGAGGATCTCGTCAATTTCCCACTCAGAATGTTGTTGCACGCTTTTCAACTCCTACAAAAGAAAACTGACTGTCTCTTGGTGGAGAAACAGCCAGTTTATTAAGATAAATTACAATTAGGCTTGTTTGTTTAAGAAGTTCTGAACTTGGGCGATCGCAATCTTACCGATGTTGTAGAAAGCCCAGCCACCCGCAACCATTAAGGGCAGTAGAACAATTAACACGCGTAAGTCCATAGTCTGCTTCTCCAATAAGATTTTTAAACCCTTCTCATATTTTATATTTAACCTACTTTTGCCATTTTTAACAGAGGATTTTAACCCGGAGCCGAAAAACCCAGGTTTGTCCCTTTCCCCGCATGGACTAAAGCCAGTTGGTAGTAGTGCTTGGCATGTTCGATTAAATCTGCGGCCTCAGTTTGGGGCACCTCGCGCAGGCGTTTTCCGGGAATGCCCACCACGAGGGAAAACGGCGGCACATCTTTTGTAACAACCGCCCCCGCCCCAATTATACTGCCAGTTCCCACCCGCACCCCATTGAGGACAATCGCTCCAATCCCAATCAAACAGCCCCGTTCGATATGGGCGCTATGAATAACGGCGCGATGGCCCACGGTAACATATTCTTCTAAAATCGTCGGCTGACCCGGATCGCCGTGTAAAATAGCCCCATCCTGAATATTTGTAAAATCGCCGAGTTCAATCCGTTCCACATCGGCCCGTACAACCGCCGAGTACCAAATACTCGCCCCCGTCGCGATCTTCACTTGACCGATGACAGTGGCATTGGCTGCAATAAAAGCGGCCTGAGAGAGGTCTGGGATGGTTAAAATCTGAAAATCAGCCACGGGAATTACTTCAATTCAAGAAAAATCTACAGGAGTGGGGATTAGAACACCACAACCCCCCTAGTTATAATAAAATCACTTGGGACTGGCGCAATTGAGATTATGCTGGTATACGCTTCATGATTAACCCTGGTTTGCAGTATCCAATATTCGGCCCGAAATTCAGTGCCCCCATTGTCGCCAGCAAATTCCGGCGCTAACACTGACCGATACTTATCTGTGCCCGCGTCACGGGGCTTTTGAAGCCGATCCGAAAACGGGGGAACTGATTCATCTCCAGTCGGGACGGCATTGGCGGCGGTGGAATAATGAGTGGTATCGACAGCACACGCATCCGGATGGGATTCGCTTTGAGATCCACGAAGCCCTTGACCGACTGTATACCCAAGGCTACCGGGCAACGCGGGTAATTATTGCCAGCCGCTATAAGGATTTAATTAGTTCTTATTTGGAACGCAGTACGCCTTGGCGCAATCAGACGGAACCCCAGCGCCCTCGGCTGTACGGTTTGCCTGTGGAGTTTAGTCCCGATCCCCAAGAGGAACCCTGTTGGGAAGTGATTAATTTCGATCTAGAGAAGGAACCGGGCGCGCCCGTTCGCTATCCTTATTTTCGATTGTTTGAGTAAGTGTCCCCCGTGCGAGTTATGCCCCATGCATCACGCTTCGATTCGGACTGCTAATATTCATCAAGCGATCGCCTTTTATGAAGTGTTGGGGTTTACGGTTTGCGAACGCTTTACCGCAGGCATTACCCTGGCCTGTTGGATGGAAGGGTTGGGGGGTAGAATTGAATTAATCCAAATTCCCGAACCCCGACCGGCGGCGGATGCGTTTGGGGATGAGCATTACACGGGATATTATCATTTATCCTTTGACTTAACGGAGCAAACGCCAGATTTACCGATGTGGTTGGAGGATTTGCGATCGCGCATTGCTCAATCGTCTCAACTGTCTCCTTTGCGAGTGTTACTAGAACCAACGCAGCAGAGGATTGGCGATCGCGTTTACGAAGTGGCATTTATTGCCGATACGGACGGTTTGCCTCTGGAATTCTTGCGGGTTATGGGGAATGCCTAGCGATTCAGATGTCGCCTTTGCTGACAATTGGGCCTATTTACGCACCGAGTTAAACTGGTTAGACCGACTGCTGCGCCAAGCCTATGCGCGATCGCAACAGGAAACCAAGGAAATTGAACGGGTGGCGCGTTCTAAGGGCGATCGCGCTACGAGTCATTGGTGGAAGGGAATTATTACCTTGCCCTCTGGGGGGTACGATGACCATCAGGCTGCTCATACACCCAGCGAAAGCAACCCACCGCAAACCTATCAACAGCAATTAGAGGGGCGAATTCTCGCAAGCTATCAGCGCGGGGTAGCATTGGGCTTGCCTCAATTGTGCGATCGCTTAGGACTGACGGTGTTTGAAAAAAATACGGTCTTGATTGGTTTAGCCCCGGAGGTGAACCGCCGCTTTTCTCGCTTATACGGCTATTTGCAGGGCGATGAGAGGGGCGGATTGCCCACCGTTGACCTGATTTTACGTTTGCTGTGTCGCGGGGACGTAGAATGGCGTGCTGCGAGGATGCGCTTGAGCGCGTTATCCCCTTTGAGGCAATTGGGTTTAGTCGAATTTCTCCCTAGCCCGCCGGAAACGTTCTTGGTGAGTCGCTGCAAGTTAAGCGAATCTTTGATTAATTATCTTTTGGCTGATGTTCCCGATGAGGAACAGCTAGAAACCTTGCTGGTACAGGCTGCTCAACCCGCTGGATCTTCGCCCCAACGGTTGCTGCGATCGCTTGTTCCTCACCAGGGTTGGTCTAATTTGGTCTTACCCCCGGTGGTGCGATCGCGGTTGATGGGTTTGATACCGCAATGGCAGTCCCCCGATCGCGTGGAAGATGAATGGGGGTTTGGTTCGCTGCCAGACGTGCAAGGCAGTATCATCCTTTTAGTGGGAGGTTGGGGAACCGGAAAAAGCGCGATCGCCCAAGCAATGGCTCATACCTTGGAGCAACCCCTATTTTATGCCGATCTCGCCCTGCTCAATCCCCAGGAACAGGCTCAACTCCTGCGAGAAATTACAGCTAGCGATCCGCCGATTTTATTGCTGAAGTCGGCGCAATGTTGGCTGAGTCGCCAGTCGGTTCTCAACCCTTCAGAGGTGGCTCAGTTATTTCAGCACCGCCGACAACAGCGAACCCTGACCTTCTTGAGCATGGAACGACGCTACAGTATGGTTAGCAAACTCAAAGGCGGATTGGATGCAATAGTTGAGTTACCGCTACCCAGTCAGAGCGATCGCCTGCTGCTGTGGAAACAAGCTTTTCCACCCCAAGCGCCCCTAGAGTCTGACCTAGATTGGGGACAATTGGCAAAACAGTGGCAGCTTACCGGGGGAGAAATTAGGGCGATCGCGCGTCAAGCTGCACTTTTGGCCGCCGCAGAAACTCCGACGGCAGCCATTGGGATGAGACACTTAAATTTAGCTTGGGAGCAAAAGAACTTCCAGGGCAGATATCGTCGTTCCTGAAAGTCTTGGGAAAATCCTACGGGAAAGCCCGATCCGACCTTGAGCCGATTAATTCAGCACGGAAACGTTACGAGCAATGTGAGCGTACTCGCTGGGTACGTTACCTCGCCCTTCTCGCTTGACAACTCCTCGACGAACTGCGCCGTAAAGTTCATCTAGCGCTTCAATGTCCGATTGTTGATAGGCTTTAATAGCCAAGACTTGGCGGATCAGGCTTTCAGATTCTACACTTAGCCACCCGGTTTGGAATGCAGATTGTACAAGTCTACGAATCATCTTGACCTCACCAGCCCTACCCGTTAGTTGCTACT
Source organism: Geitlerinema calcuttense NRMC-F 0142 (assembly GCF_030285425.1). Taxonomy (NCBI): domain Bacteria; kingdom Bacillati; phylum Cyanobacteriota; class Cyanophyceae; order Geitlerinematales; family Geitlerinemataceae; genus Geitlerinema; species Geitlerinema calcuttense. The sequence goes on from NZ_JASVEJ010000028.1 coordinate 19,154, forward strand.
GTCAGTATCGACGATTTTTTACGTCAGGGAATTGACGGGGATCGGCACTCCCTTGTGATCGAACGCACTTAAGCAGAAATATGGAAACCGATAAAATTGCTTGGAGGAATTGATATGAGAGCGATCGCGGTTGAACAAGGTCAGTACAAAACTTATATTCTCTCTGACCCCACAAACTCAGCTCGACTCGAAGTTGTACCCGAACGAGGTGGCATCATTACGCGGTGGCGATGGCGCGATCGCGATCTGCTCTACCTCGATGCCGAACGGTTTGCCAATCGCGAACTCAGCGTTCGAGGCGGCATTCCCATCCTATTTCCCATCTGTGGCAACCTTCCAGACAACACCTATACCTACCAAGGTCAGTCCTATCATTTAAAACAGCATGGTTTTGCTCGCGATCTGCCTTGGCAAGTCACCGCCCAAAGCCAGCCAGATCCCCTAAGCCTCACCCTCACCCTCACCAGTAATAACCAAACTTACGCTGTCTATCCATTTGATTTTTGCCTGGAGTTTACCTACCAACTCCAAGGCGATACGCTGAACATTCAGCAGCGCTATCTCAATCAATCCGCCGAACCAATGCCCCTTTCAACCGGGTTGCATCCTTATTTTCAGGTGGCGGATAAAAGTCGCCTGCAACTTGATATTCCCGCCGAACAGTATCAAGACCAGATTACCAAGCAAACGCACGCCTATTCGGGTGGGTTAGACTTCAACCAAACCGAAATTGACATTGCTTTCGGTTCGCCGACTCGCCAGCAGGCTGCTGTCAGCGATCCGGAAGCGGGGGTGCAAATTAGCCTGAGTTGGGATAGTGCCTACACCACATTGGTGTTTTGGACGGTTCAAGGTAAAGACTACTACTGTCTGGAACCTTGGACAGCACCCAGAAACGCGCTCAATACCGGAGAACACTTGATTTCTCTGGCACCTGGGGCAACCTTAGAAACCTGCGTGACGATGACCGCGAAAAATATTTAAAAAAGGGGTTGCTTTTTTCTAAAAGTGCGTGCTACCTTAGTAAAGGTCTGAAATTCAGTTCAGCGGGTCGCTAGCTCAGCGGTAGAGCACTCGGCTTTTAACCGATTGGTCTCGGGTTCGAATCCCGGGCGACCCATAAAGCCAGTTCTAAGAAAAAATATACCGTGAAGGGCAGTCTCCACTCGGATGAGGGATAGCTGCGTTTAGGGTCGCTCAAGAATCAGAATCGCGAATAAAACCCAAGAGAATACTCGCCATCCAACCTTGGGCAAATGGGACGTAAACATTTGAAGGCTAAGGACTTCGTGCCTTTTGCCCCAAACCAAAATCAGGATAGGCGGCAAACTAAAAAACGCTTAGAATTCGCCATAAGTAGAAAAGTATCTTAAGATTAATTTTAATATCAAGATCAAGTTCGTCTGAAACCAACCGGCGGAAAAAGACCAAGTTATTAGGAGGATCATTTATGGCGCTTGTACCGATGCGGCTGCTACTCGATCACGCGGCTGAGAATGGCTATGGTATTCCTGCTTACAACGTTAACAACATGGAGCAGATCCAAGCCATCATGCAGGCTGCGGCAGAGACCAACAGCCCAGTGATTTTACAAGCTTCCCGTGGCGCTCGCAAGTATGCTGGCGAGAACTTCCTGCGTCACCTAATTTTAGCGGCAATTGAAACTTATCCTCATATCCCCATTGTCATGCACCAAGATCATGGCAATGAACCCGGAACTTGCTACTCCGCAATGAAACATGGTTTCACTAGCGTCATGATGGACGGTTCTTTGGAAGCTGATGCCAAAACCCCATCTAGCTATGAGTACAACGTCAACGTCACCCGCGAAGTTGTTAAAGTAGCTCACTCCATCGGGGTTAGCGTTGAAGGCGAACTCGGTTGCTTGGGTTCTCTGGAAACCGGAATGGGTGAAGCAGAAGATGGTCACGGTTTTGAAGGTAAACTCGACCATTCTCAACTGCTGACCGATCCCGATCAAGCCGTTGACTTCGTAGAACAAACTCAAGTTGACGCTTTAGCCGTTGCCATTGGTACCAGCCACGGCGCTTACAAGTTTACTCGCAAGCCGACCGGCGAAATCTTAGCCATCAGCCGAATCGAAGAAATTCACCGCCGCCTGCCAAACACCCACTTGGTCATGCACGGTTCTTCTTCCGTACCCCAAGATTTGATTGAATTAATCAACCAATACGGCGGTGCTATTCCTGAAACCTACGGCGTACCCGTTGAAGAAATTCAAAAAGGGATCAAGAGCGGCGTTCGTAAGGTGAATATTGACACCGACAACCGCTTGGCTATCACCGCTGCGGTTCGCGAAGCCTTAGCAAAAGATGCCAAAGAATTTGACCCCCGTCACTTCCTGAAGCCCTCCATCAAGTACATGCAAAAAGTCTGTGCTGAACGTTATGAAGCGTTTGGTACTGCGGGTAATGCAAGCAAGATCAAGCAAGTTACCTTAGATGACTTTGCTGCAAAATACGCAAAAGGCGAACTCAGCGCTGTCACCAAAAAAGCTGTCACCGCTTAGACTCAGCGCTGAGTAAAAAGAGCTTTTTACTCGCGAATTGAATTCAAACCGGGTTGCTCTCTCAGCGACCCGGTTTTATTTTGGCAATCTAGGTTGAGATAACATAGGCGTCAAATTGTCAACCACCTGTTGGATCTTTTTCCGGAACTCAGGCCCTTCAATGCGATTTAAACAGAAGTCAGCGAAACACGCCTGTTAACAACGCGTCGTTTTAAATAAGCTTCTGACTCTGAGGCCTTCCAACTATGCCAAACGAACTCAAACGCCAAAACTGCACCCACCAGTGCGCTCAGGGTCATTGTCCCTTTGTCAACGACCCACAAAACCCTCGGAGATATGTTTGTCTCAAATGTGGTTTAGAGCGTTCTCTCGACAAGTACGAAACTGAAAATCCACCCGTTTTAGCTTTGATCCTCACCGCCATCATTCTTTTTATGCTGGTGCTGTAGGGGGTGGCGATGAGAACTGAACGATTAGCAAGCCGTTCCATCATCCAACACAAAGAAGGGGGGTTAGTTATAACCCCCCTTATTCACGATCCATGACAACAACCCACACATCAAGGCTCAGTTTGTAAACTTTGTGGCTGTACAAACGAAATCATTTGTTCAATTCCGCGTTGAATTCGGCGGCTTACGGTCATTGGACTGACTCCAATTTTTTCTGCAACTTCTTTACGAGACAATCCATTAACCATCACAAATTCAATGGCTGCTCTCGTTGTTTCTTCGAGTTGGCTTAAAGCATTCTGTAATTGCTGTCTTTCTTCGTCGAGTTCTTGTAAAATTTGGTAGTGAGAATCGGGCAAAGTTTCACCCAACGTTACCACATTATCCATTTGCTGCCCAATCTTGGCATCTAAACTTAAAGGCTGACGATTTTGATCGGTCATTTTAGCTTCTGTCCATTCTTGAACAGAAACATTTAATTCTTGGGCAACTTCTGTATCGCTTGGCAAGCGCCCCAAGGATTTTGTTAACTCTTCGCGAACTTTTTGACCGTCTTTTTTCAAATCTTGCCAGCGACGGGGAATCTTGACTACGCCTGACCTGTCGCGCAAGTAATGCAGCATTTCGCCACGAATATAAGGAACTGCAAAAGAGCTAAAGGCACAGCCTTGAGATGGATTAAATCGTTCGATGGCTCGAATTAATCCTAAGCAACCAATTTGCTCTAAATCTTCATAGGGTTCAGTGCATTGACGGCTCACGCGGTGAGCAATCTTCCGGACTAAACCGATATTCATCTGCACGAGTTGATTGCGAATTTCTACCGTAGGATTTTGGTAGTAAGCAATCAAAAGTTCCATTCCCCGAAAGCGCAGAGAAGATTGATTAGTTAGCATCTATCGCAATCCCTTGCATCCTAGCTATGCCTATTGTCTAAGGACTGCCCAAGAGAAACCATCGTTAATTTACTGAATACTGAAAGCCCTCCGCCAAACCCTCAGCAAAATCACGTAGGTTTCTAGAATGTTTCTCAATCGAACGCGATATTTCTTAACAGGGTGCAATCCCTTCTACTCCGCTGACTCACCTAACTTTGATACTTCCGGATTGCAAGGTGCGGGGAATTGGGGGTTTGCAGACTCCCCCAAGGATAAGACTTCTGTGGACTGTTAGAGGGGAAGTTGAGCGACAATAGAGTTATTGAAACTCCATAAGGAGGAAGCCTCTTAATGAGTAACACAAGTAACTTCCGCCAAGCCCTAAAGGATGCTCGCAATCAGTCGGTGATTGGGCCGAATGTGATTCCCAAAGCATTGCCCTATGTAGGGGGCGGCTTGGTTTTAACGGCCATTGGTACCTATGGCGGTTTGATGGTGATTCAGAACAATCCCGGCTTATTTATGCCGACCTTCTGGGTGGCGTTAATTGCCGAATTAGTTCTATTCTTTGTTGCCCGTGGCGTCGCCGAGAAAGGCAACAATGCAACGGCACTTCCCCTACTGGCAACCTATAGCTTGCTTTCTGGCTATACCCTCAGCGGCTTAGTGTTTGTCGCCCTAGGGACGCAAGGGGTGGGGATTGAGGGAATTGCGATCGCCGCTTTAGGTTGTGGTGTAACCTTCGTAGTAGCGCGGCAAATTGGCTCTAACCTCTCCGACCAAGATGGTTTAGCGCTGACCCAAACCATTCAACTCGCCTTAATAGCCTTTCTGGTCGTGATTGTCGCCCAGTTTGCCCTCGCTTTCTTCGGCGTCTATACCCCCACCTGGCTAGAAATCGCCATTTCCGGCTTTGGCGTCTTCCTATTTGCTGGGGTTGCAGTGGTCGATTTCTACATCCTGCCTCGCAGCTATCGCGATGAACAATATCTGCCGGCCGCCCTATCGATGTACCTCACCTACATCAACCTGTTTATTTTCATCCTGCGGTTGTTGATTTCCTTAAACCGCGATTAATCCATCCCCTCACACTCTGGCTTTGCAGGCTCAACCGCCTGCTTTTTTTTGACCGAGTTAATGAAAAAGATTGTCAAAATTAGCTTCGTCCAGTAATCTAGTTTCTGGGTTAACTATTGAAAGTAACTCTCAATAAAGGAGGGATGATGCAAGCCTCAAGCAATATGCGTCCCGAAACAGCCCCCTGGTGGGCCGGGAATGCGCGATTGGTAAACCTCTCTGGACGCTTACTCGGCGCTCACGTTGCCCATGCTGGACTTATTGTATTCTGGGCCGGAGCCATGACCCTGTTTGAGCTGTCCCAATTTAACGCTCAAGCCCCCATGTACGAGCAAGGCCTCATCTTGCTGCCCCATCTGGCAGCCCAAGGATGGGGAGTGGGTGCTAACGGAGCCGTTATCGATACCTATCCTTATTTTGTCATCGGCGCGCTGCACTTAATTTCCTCAGCATTTCTAGGATTAGGTGGCATCTTCCACAGCACCAAAGGCCCGGAAAAGTTAGAAAAAACGGTTCCCGCCTTTGGGTATGACTGGGGAGACAAAAACAAAATGACCTCTATTTTAGGCATTCACCTAGTCTTACTCGGAGTTGGCGCGTTGCTCCTAGTTGCCAAAGCCATGTTTTTTGGCGGACTGTACGACCCCTCTGTGGAAAATGTCCGAGTCGTAACAGAACCCACCCTAGACCCTGCAAGGATTTTCGGTTATTTCTTTGGCGGTATTGGCAAGCACTGGTTAGCCAGCGTCAACAACCTAGAAGATATTATCGGCGGGCATATTTGGATTGGGTTAATTTGCATTGCGGGTGGAATTTGGCATATCCTCACAACACCCTTTAGCTGGACAGACCGTCTGTTTATCTGGTCTGGGGAAGCTTACCTCGCCTACGGTTTGGGCGGACTGGCACTCATGGGATTTGTGGCTACACTGTTTGTTTCTGTGAATACCACAGCTTATCCCGAAGTCTTTTACGGCCCAGGTTTAGTGATTCGCCAAAATATTCTGCCTTACTTTTCTTCCCCCAACCCGGAATTAGTCACTTCGCGAACTTGGTTGGCCAACGCCCACTTCTGGCTTGCGTTCTTCTTCCTACAAGGCCATATCTGGCACGCCTTACGCGCGGCTGGCTTTGATTTCCGCAAAGGTCGGGTAATGGATGGTACGGTTGCCCCTCAATTGACGGCTTGATTTTTGCAAGTAACTTGCAATTACTGGATTGAATGTCTGCTTTTTTCTGTCTAAATTGCAACTATTTCTCAATTAAGGAGAAAGATTGATGACAGCCGTAATTTCGGAAAGTCCCTATTCAGAAAAAATTCCTCAAGTGGGTTGGTGGGCAGGAAACGCTCGCCTGGTGAACCTCTCTGGCAAGCTTTTGGGCGCTCATGTGGCTCATGCGGGATTAATTGTCCTGTGGGCGGGTGCAATGACGTTATTTGAACTCTCGCGCTTGCAACCCGACCAAGCTTTATACGGTCAAGGCCTGATTCTTCTACCTCACTTAGCCACTTTAGGCTTTGGGGTTGGGGATGGCGGACAAATTGTGGATACCTATCCCTATTTTGTGATTGGCGTTTTGCACCTGGTTTCATCTACGGTATTAGGGGCAGGGGGACTCTATCACGCCCTCCTCGGCCCGGATGTTTTAGATGATAACCGCACCTTTGCTGGCTTTTTTGGCTACGACTGGAAAGACAGCGAAAAAATGACCACTATCCTGGGCATCCATTTAATTTTGCTGGGTATTGGGGCGTTGCTGCTGGTTGCCAAGGGAATGTTTTGGGGCGGACTGTTTGACCCTTGGGCCGGAAGTGGTGGAAGCGTCCGAGTAATAGCCCATCCCACGCTCAACCCCGTGCGAATTTTTAGTTATTTAGTGGGCGCTCAAGGAGCTGAAGGGCTAGCGGCGGTAGATAATCTAGAAGATGTTCTCGGCGGTCACATTTGGGTGGGTTTCCTTTGCATTGCGGGGGGAGTCTGGCATATTTTCACCAAGCCTTTTGACTGGGCGCACCGCATTCTTATCTATTCTGGGGAAGCTTACCTCTCTTATAGTTTAGGCGCGATCGCATACATGGGTTTTCTCGCCGCCTACTTCGTCAGCGTCAACAACACCGTCTACCCAGAAGCTTTCTATGGCCCGTTAGGGAGCCTCGAAACTAGCACAGGACTGGTTTCTAGCCGGGGTTGGCTGGCTTCGTTTCACTTCGTTTTAGGCATTCTCTTCCTATGCGGACATATTTGGCACGCCATTCGCGCTAGAGGGGTAGCTGCCGGATTTGATTTCAACAAAGGTGATATCATCAGACCGATGAGCAACCCGCAAGTGGGAAATCTGGCAACGCCCATCAATTCTTCGGATTTCTCGCTGCAATTTTTAAGCAACCTACCTATCTATCGTCGCGGTTTATCTCCTCTGTCGCGGGGCTTAGAAATTGGTATGGCTCACGGCTATTTTTTGATTGGGCCGTTTGTCAAACTCGGTCCATTACGCGATACAGAAGTTGCCAATCTTGCGGGTTTAGTGGCGGCTAGTCTTCTTGTCATTATTCTCACCGTTTGCCTTTCCCTATATGGCAGCGTTACCTACAAGAAAGAACTGCAAACTTTTCCTCGCCCTAGCTTTACCGCAACGGTGCCTCAAGTTCCCGAATCTTTACAAAATGTGGATGCTTGGAGCCAGTTTACAGGCGGTTTTCTCGTTGGAGGCATTGGGGGCACTATCTTTGCATACTTCCTCCTAAACAGCCTCAGCATTTTTGCAAGTTTGTCTCTCTAAAGTTTTTAGGCTCTAGGCGCATACCTGGCTAATGTTCTCCTCTTCTAGAGCCTTTCCTACTCCTTCAGAATTGTTACACTATCCTAGGATTATTCATGTCTAAAGTTGGTTTATTTTTTGGGACAACGACTGGTAAAACAGAATCAGTTGCTGAAATGATTCAGCAAGAGTTAGGCGAAGAGGTTGTCACGCTACACGATATCTCTAGTGCTGATGAAAGTGACTTTGAAAACTACGAGTGTTTGATTGTTGCTTGTCCGACTTGGAACATTGGCGAGTTGCAAAGCGACTGGGATGGCTTTTTTCCACAACTTGACGAGATTGATTTTAGCAATAAAAAGGTTGCCTATTTTGGGACGGGAGACCAAGTAGGCTATGCCGATAACTTTATGGATGCTCTAGGAATTTTGGAAGAAAAGATTTCCGAACTAGGTGGAACCACAGTCGGGTATTGGTCGGCGGAAGGCTACGACTTTACAGAATCTAAAGCCATCAAAAATGGGAAATTTGTTGGGCTAGCAGTTGATGAAGACAACCAACCGGAATTAACCGAAGAACGAGTTAAGGCGTGGGTTGCTCAACTCAAACGAGAATTTAGTCTATAACTCCCAATGAAGTGGGTAGGTTGAGCGAGGAAACTATTGAGTTAAATTCTCTCCACCCTTTTTTTAGACCGAAAAAACATAGAGTAACTTCCTCTACACCTCCTGAAATCTATTCGGCAAAATCATGACAGTCAACTGGTTTTCTCCTCTCTACTACACCTTATTAATTGTTTTAGGGCTTAGTTTTCTTTGGAGTATTTGGCTGGCGGCTAAGGAAGCTTTTTCTAGATTGCGACGGTTGCATCAGATTCCTTGTACAAAGTGCGCGTTTTATACGGGCGATTATCGCTTAAAGTGTACGGTACGTCCTTGCAAAGCATTATCTGAGGCGGCTTGGAACTGCGTAGACTTTGAACCCACAGACTATCCGCAAATTAACTTAGATAAGATTAAACCCCCTTGTCAAAAACCAGTTTCAAAAAAGAGCTGCCCATCTTGGATTTAAATACAAGAAGTTAGTCATTTATGGAATAGGTCAAAAGTGGTGTTGGTGTAGCTTAGGGGCGGTAAATAATCGATCGATATCAGTGCTGCTGTTATTTTTGGGCAACAACTAAACCGAGTTTCGGTGTTGTCTATCTCTTTCTTCAAAAAGAAGGCTTGTAAAATCAAAACTTTTCAAAGACTTGAGGTCAATTTAAATGTCAGAAAAACCCGAATGTTTATGGTTAACTACTAACCCTAGCTTGCAATCCTTCGATCAACCTTTATTGCAGCACCTATCGCAACATCTCAGAATCGGGCAATGGACTTATTATCAATCTGCTGATGAGCCTTGTTCGCTAGAGATAGCACTTGAATTATTGCATGACTATTTGACCAATAACGATTCGCCCAGCATTCGCGAAGCGTCTCCATTAGGTAATCCTGGTGGGAATCGTAAAATTCACCTGATTGGACATGGTACCGGGGGGTTGCTCGGCTTGCTCTACGCTGCTCGGTATCCTGAAAAAGTGAAATCTCTAACCCTACTGGGGGTTGGCGTTCATCCGGCGCTCAACTGGCACGCACACTACTACGTTTTACGTCAACTGCTACCCTGTAGCCGCTACCAAGTTCTCACCCAAATGGTACATACCCTCTTAGGGCAGCAGAGTCAAGGTACAGCCCAAGCAATCGTGAGTCTGCTAGAACGCGACTTAGACACCTCCATCTCTCCTCACTCCTTGTACAAACGGGCTAGTTTACCGCCAGTTACAGTATCTGTCCCTTTGTTAGTGTGCGGGAGTCAAAACGATCCCATTGTCGATAGCCAGCAGATTGTGGGATGGAAATCACACCTTAAAAAGAGCGATCGCATCTGGCTAGCTCCCCAAGGCTACCACTTCTTTCACTACTTCTATCCCCAAGAAGTCGGACGAGTTATCCTCCAATTCTGGAAAGGGACTTTTACCCCCCTGTTGATTCCGAGTTGCGTTTCTGAGGCTTGAGGAAGAAAGGGAATTGGGAGTTAGGAGTTGGGAGTTGGGGAAAAGAGGGTGGGGAGATGGGGAGGTGGGGGGATGGGGGGAAAGAAAGTAAATCGGCTATTGTTCTAGATACTTAACTTAGAACTCAGCACTCGTTCCCACTCAGCACTCTGTTCCCACTCAGCACTCAGCACTTTCTACTCAGCACTCTCTTCTGACTCGGAACTCGGAACTCGGAACTTTGCACTAACTACTGCCACTTCTGAGCGACTAACTCAGCCAAGTCAACAACGCGCTGAGAGTAACCCCACTCGTTATCGTACCAAGCAACCACTTTCACTAAGTCACCATCCATGACCATTGTCAGGCTAGCGTCAACGATGGAAGAGGCTTCGCTTCCGCGATAGTCACAGGAGACTAGCTCTAGGTCGCTATAGTCTAAAATACCTTTCATCGGGCCCTGTGCTGCTTCTTGTAGGGCTTCGTTGACTTCTTCAGCAAAGGTTTTCTTTTCTACCTGAGCCACAAAGTCAACAACTGAGACGTTGGGGGTAGGAACGCGCATCGCAATCCCGTTCAGTTTACCTTTAAGTTCGGGGATAACTAAAGCGACTGCTTTGGCGGCACCTGTGGAGGTCGGTACAATGTTTAATGCCGCAGCCCGCGCCCGACGCACATCCCGGTGGCTAGCATCTAACAAGCGTTGGTCGCCAGTATAGCTGTGGGTGGTGGTCATGGTGCCTTTGATAATGCCGAATTTGTCATTCAGCACTTTCACCACGGGGGCTAAACAGTTGGTGGTGCAGCTTGCGTTACTCAAAACATTATAGGCGCTGGGATCGTATTGGTCGTGGTTCACGCCCATGACGTAGGTGCCAATGTTTCCACCTTTACCGGGTGCTGTAATCAGAACTTTCTTTGCACCTGCTTGGATATGCTTGGATGCTCCTTCCTCAGAGACAAAGACGCCCGTTGATTCGATAATGAGATCGATGTTCCAATCTGCCCAAGGCAGGTTTAAGGGATTGCGATCCGATACGCATTTAACGGTGCGACCATCAACGGTAATGGAGTTATCATCAGCACTGATGTCATAACCTTTCAATACGCCCAGCATGGAGTCGTATTTTAGCAGGTGAGCATTGGTTCTTGGGTCAGAGGTATCGTTGATAGCAACGAGTTCGAGCTGGCTATTTTCTCTTCCCAACCAGCATCGCATAAAGTTACGTCCGATGCGTCCAAAACCATTGATCGCTACTCTAATCACTGCGTCTTGCCCTCTGTGTATTCAATAAAATGCCAGTTACTATCGTGAGGCTGTCAATGCCTTCTTGAAGATGGTGAGGGTTCTGAGTAAGCTACATCTTCGCGCAACATTTTAGGCGATCGCATTGCATCGCCTGCGACGCTGAAGGGCGCAATACTCGCGATACCCCTAAAAATTTGTATCCTCGATGTTGAAGATACCATAAAACTGTACCCTCTTTCTGACCGCCTGTTGGGAGTGTTTTGAGTTGAGTGCGATCGCCTCGGCTGAGTTCAGGCGAAAGTTCAGTTTCTAGGGGGATCGCGGTATAGCTGGTTTTCTTTAATATAACGGGCAACGGCTTCCGGGACGCGATCGCTAATGGATTGACCCCATTTTTGAGCGTGACGAATCTGGCTTGAGGAAATCTCAATCTCAGGCATTTGTAAAATTTGCCATCGCAGGACGATTGCTTCTTGAGCCAATTGGCGCTCGACCTGTTGACAAACTTCTTGAGTTGTGCATTTAGAATCGAGAGAACGAGGCGCGATCAACCATTGACATTGAGCAACCAGTTCTCGGCGACGGTACCAGCGAGGCAAACTGCGAAAGGTATCCAGACCAGCGATCCAATACCACTGACGGTGAGGATAATAGATTTGTAGAGCCTGTAACGTATCAATGGCGTAATCAGAACGGGTGAGGTCTGAGGTTTGGGGAACTAACCAAAACTGAGGGCGATGGGCGATCGCTAAACCAACCATGTGCAGGCGATCGGCAAAAGAGGCGACCCCTTTTCGAGGCTTGTGGAACAAACAGCGAGCGGGAACCCAGATCGCCGCTTCGAGTTCAACTTGCGCGATCGCGGCTTCTGCCACCTGTACGTGTCCCCAATGTACGGGGTCAAAACTGCCGCCCCAAATTGCCAGCGATCGCATAGTTTGGGCCTACTCCCTAGAAGCGCGTCAGGAAATCCCCTTCCAGGATTCCTGACTTATCGAGCCGAATGCGGTATAAATCAAACAATAGAGTTTCGCGATAGAAAAATCCGGCTCTTTGTTCCCCCTGTCGGCAATTCCCCTTGATGAGGGGAAAGATCTATCTTTGGCTAGAGTAATTTATTACTTCTAATTCTATTGCATTCAAAGCAATTCTTGATATGATATCGCGTGTTATTGGTGTGGTGTGGTGTGTTAAGGAGATATGATGCTGAATTCTGTAGATTTCAGCGGTAAACCGTTTCACTTCATCGGAATTGGTGGAATCGGTATGTCAGCTCTAGCCTACGTTTTGGTCAAGCGTAAGCTACCCGTGTCTGGTTCAGATATTCGTCTCAGCCACATTACTCAGCGGCTGCAAACGCTGGGAGCGCACATTTTCTGGAGTCAAGACGCGACCAACCTGGAATACTTTCAACAAGCCTTGAATTCATCGAAGAGTCAGGACGCTCAATCCTTGACCCCTTCTGTGCTGAATCCTGATGTATTGCCGCAAGTGATTTGCTCAACAGCAATCAATACCAGCAATTCCGAATATCGAGCAGCCCTAGAACTCGGTTGCCCGATCTATCACCGTTCCGACGTGTTAGCCGCTTTAATTCAAGAGCAGCGTTCCATTGCAGTCGCCGGGACGCACGGTAAAACCACAACAAGTAGCTTAATCGGTTATTTGCTGCTGCAAGCAGGACTTGACCCCACGATTGTTGTGGGAGGAGAAGTCAATAGCTGGGAAGGCAACGCCAGAGCAGGAGAAGGAGAATACTTGGTGGCCGAAGCCGACGAATCAGACGGTTCGCTGGTTAAATTCTCGCCAGAAATCGGCATTATTACCAACATCGAATTGGATCATCCCGATCACTACACCACCCTCGACCAAGTGATTGAAACTTTTCAAGTGTTTGCTCGGCAGTGTAAAAAGGTGGTGGGATGTATTGACTGCGAACTCGTACGCGATCGCATTCAGCCTGAGATTACCTACAGTCTCCGTCGCGATTCTCAAGCCGACTACACCGTTGATTTTGCCGCTTATGGGGCAGAAGGAACCACCGCTCGCGTTTGGGAAAAAGGAAAACTCCTAGGAAACCTCAGCATCCGCTTGCTAGGTCAACACAATCTCAGTAACGCCTTAGCGGCGGTTGCGGTTGGGCGCGACCTCGGACTAGATTTTGCGACAATCTCGTGCGCGATCGCCACCTTTGAAGGGGCAAGACGCCGCTTTGAATGGCGGGGAACGGCCAATGGGATCGCCTTCATTGATGACTACGCTCACCATCCTAGTGAAATTCGCGCCACCTTAGCTGCCGCTCGCCTGAGTGCCAAAAATCGTCGCGTGGTTGCCATCTTTCAACCGCATCGCTATTCGCGAACAACCACCCTACTTGACGAATTTGCTCAAGCGTTTGCCCAAGCTGACTGCGTAGTCGTCACCGACATCTACAGCGCTGGCGAACCCAATGTTGACCAAATTAGCGGTCAGCAAGTGGTTGAGTCTATTGCCCAATACCATCAGCAGGTTCACTATCAACCCACCTTAAACGCGGTTAAACAGTTTCTGACCCAAACACTTTCACCTGGGGATCTAGCGTTATTTCTGGGAGCCGGAAATCTGAATTCAGTGATTCCAGAGATGATTGCGGCCTACCAATCGGCGGATGCAAGCCTGCCGAGAGATGGATGCAATCTGGCATAAGGCACCTCTGGTTGTGACTCAATCGCTTCGTCAAACCTCCAACCCAGCTATCCACTGCTTTGAGCATACAGATTTCAACTTTCAATCATGACTATCTCCTATGACCCCCCCAGTGTCCGCCCAACTTCGACCCCTCGGAAATCCACCTCTCCAGCCTCTCACCCCCTAGAAGCATGGGTGGCTGACTCCAAGGTTTCAGAAATGGGGCAGACGAGCGCGCTAAGGGATGACGCCTCCTCCGTTGAGTTTCCCTTAGAATCCCCAGAATTTACCCCCCCAGCGGCTAAAACCCCCTTCTACCTCCCCGGCAGCGGTTGCCCAATTAAACCCCAGGTTTCCCTGGCGGGCTTAACGTCCTATCGCGTTGGCGGGCCGGCGCAATGGTATGTCGCCCCTCGCTGCCCTGAAGATTTACAAATTAGTTTGGAATGGGCAAAGTCAGAAGGCTTGCCCGTTATTGTCTTAGGGGCAGGTTCTAACTTGCTGGTGAGCGATCGCGGTTTGCCCGGTCTGGTGGTCGGAACCCGCCACCTGCGCCACATCCGCTTCGATCCCGAAATCGCTCAAGTCCAAGCCGGGGCGGGCGTTCCCATCGCTCAATTGGCTCGCCTGGTTGCCCAACGCGGCTGGCAGGGCTTGGAATGGGCCGTGGGGATTCCCGGTACCGTAGGCGGCGCAATCGTCATGAATGCGGGCGCTCACGAAAGCTGCATTGCTGATGTTTTGGTTGATGTGGATGTTCTCTCCCCGGCGGGAAATGCGGCTCGTCTGGGGGTAAGCGAGTTGGGGTATCGCTATCGCACCTCGCGATTGCAAGGAGGCGATCGCGTCGTCACCCAAGCCACCTTCCAACTGCAACCCGGAGGCGATCCCCAACGGGTGATGGCAACCACCGAAGCCCACTTAGAACGCCGTCGCACCACCCAACCCTATCATTTACCCAGTTGCGGGAGCGTCTTTCGCAACCCCGAACCCTATAAGGCAGCCTGGTTAATCGAACAAACGGGCTTAAAGGGCTACCAAATTGGCGGCGCGCAAGTGTCTCAACTTCACGCCAATTTTATTCTCAATTGCGGCAAAGCCACGGCCAGCGATATTTATCAGTTGATGCGTTACGTCCAGCAGCAAGTTGAACAGCGTTGGTCTATTCGCCTGGAACCTGAAGTGAAAATTTTAGGAGAATTCTAAAAGGCTGTGGGGAACTGGCCCCAGCCTCGGTTGAAACGTTATCCATCAGGGTCTATCTAACGCGATTTGAGCGAGGTTGATAGCAGATTTCTCCTTTGGTGAGATAATATCCAAGCGACAAGAATGCTAAGGTTGAAAAAAGCACGCTCGCTGGAGCGTGAATTAACCTGCACGTTAACAAACTAAGTACAGAGTCAACCAGTTATGTCAAAAGGACAGGGATTTGGTGGCTTCGGTCTCGGCAAAATGAAAGAACTGGCCGATGCCTTTAAGAAAGCCCAACAGGTGCAAGAAGGCGCTAAACAACTCCAAGAAGAGTTGGAACAACTCGAAATTCAAGGTGAAGCGCAAGGAGGGTTAGTGAAGGTTGTGCTGAATGGCAACCAAGCTCCCCAGCGCGTTGAAATTTCACAGGAAGTGCTTCAAGAAAGTGCAGAAGTGGTTTCTGATTTAGTAACGGCTGCCATGAAGGACGCCTATGAAAAGTCTACCCTGACCATGCGCCAACGCATGGAGGAATTAACGTCGGGTTTAAATATACCCGGATTGTAAGCGCCCCTGGCAACCCTCCTGCACTGGTTTGGGGCGTCTGGTCAAACCAGCGCTTTTTGGGGTCGAAATGCCCCCCATCCAGGGATGGAACACCAGAATTAGGTAGGAGGGAACGCTTAGTGCGATCGCATCAACCGCGCCTTCAGTCTCTCGGTGTGTTTTACAATTCAGCACGCAATGCCCTATAAGCTTTTATTTGTCTGTCTTGGCAATATCTGCCGCTCGCCTTCTGCGGAAAATATTATGAATCATCTGATCGCGCAGCAGGGCTTGGGCGATCGCATTCTGTGTGACTCCGCAGGGACGAGCAGCTATCATGTTGGCAGCCCCCCGGATCGGCGGATGACGGCGGCAGCCTCGATGCGCGGGATCGCCCTCAAAGGACAAGCCCGTCAGTTTAGCAAGGCAGATTTTGCAGCCTTCGATCTGATATTGGCAATGGATCGAGAGAATTACTCTAATATTTTGGCCCTTGCTCCGAGCGATCGCGATCGCCATAAAGTTCGTCTGATGTGCGACTTTTGCACCCGCTTCACGCTTCAGGAAGTCCCCGATCCCTATTATGGCGGCCCAGAAGGCTTTAATATCGTCATTGACCTGTTACTCGATGCTTGCGAGGGTTTGCTAGCGTTTGTCCTGCAAGAACAGGAAGCCAGCCTTTAGCAGCAAAGCAACGCCAAACTCAGATTAACTGAGCAGGCGATGCTTCATCGCAAAACTGACCAATTCGGCTCGGTTATTCGTTTCCGTTTTCCGCAACAAGCTGGTGACGTATTTTTCAATGGTACGAGCGCTCAAGTGGAGATGATCGCCAATTTGGATATTGGATAATCCTGTCGCGATCAGGTTGAGAACTTCTTGTTCGCGTTGAGTGAGACTCACATCTGAGTCTTGGACCTCGCTCTCCGCGACCGGAGATTCTAGGGCGGGATATTTTTCGGTAATTTGAACGCGCGATCGCCATTCCGACTCAATTAACTGCGATCGCTCTAATAAATTTCGCACCACAGCCCCTAACTCGTCGAGTTCAAAAGGTTTGGGCAAATAGAGATCGCACCCCAACTGGTAGCCGCGAATTCGCTCTTGGGTCGAAGTCCGGGCCGTTAAAAACACAACAGGTAACAGACGCAAAGCAGGGCGTTGGCGGACTCGTTTGACGAACTCATAGCCATCCATCAGCGGCATCGCGATATCAGTCACAATCATGTGGGGTTGATATTCATCCACCAATTTCAAGGCTTCTTGGCCGTTCTGAGCAGCAATCACCGAATAACCTGATAAGCTCAAGTAGTCGCTGATTGCGAGGCGAGTCCCTGGATCGTCCTCAGCAATAAGAATCAGCAAAGGCATGGAACATAAAAAGCAAGCGAACAAGGTCTAAAGGCAAGCAAGGCGCAGATGTTATGGCGTATTCCCAGGAGATTGTTGAGTCCGAATTCGGTTAATCTCTTGTTGAAGTTCGTCAATTTGCTGGCGGAGTCGATCGACTTCGCTTTTGGGGGTTTGAACTTCCACATTGACCGCCCCTTCCGCAGGCGATCGCCGATAGTTCCCTTGGCGAATTTGGCGGTATTCTTCAGAATTAGCCCATTCTTGCAAGTATTTTAAACGGTCTACCGGAAAGGGGTGACTCAACATGGCACCTTGAGCGCCGTTGTAGAGTAAAAACTTATACACCTGGTTAAGACCGTCTAAATCTAAGCTGTGATACTCTTCAGATTGGCGGATAAATTCCTTTAAGTTCAACTCATGGGCATACTGGTTGCTGCCTCCGGCCAGGCGCATCATGGTCTGCATGACTAAGTTTAGGTCATCTGTCACCAATAATGCAGCGCGATCGCAAGTTAACTCCGCCTTGCGCCGCCATTCATAGAAAGCGAAGATCAAGCCGCTACTCACCAAATTGCCAATCCCAAAGGTCATTTCCCCTAAGATTGAAGCGGCATTCATCGCCCAAATTGCCATTTGCAGCAAAATCGTGTGACCGCACTTAATATGAGCTAACTCATGGGCTAAAATCGTGCGAATCTCATCAGCACTCATCAAATCTAGCAAACCCGCATTCAGCACCACATAGGGGCGTTCTTTCCCCAAAGCATAACTGTTAACCTGGGGGTTCTGGGAGACAAATAACCCAGGTTCCGGATAAATATCGAGATCGCGGGTGCATTCGCGAAAAATTTGATAGATACTGGCATACTGGCGCGGCCCCACCTGAATGCTATTCCCCATCAGGAAGATATATTGGGGGCGTTCGTAGAGAAATTCCACAAAGCGGCGGGCAATTAGATCGAAACCGGGAAAGTTTCGTAAGGCTTGTTCCGCCTCGCGATCGAGAGGATGTCTAAAGGCTTCGCAAGAGATTCCAGGATAGCTAGGCATAGGAAAACAAGATAAAAGTAAGGGCAGACTCCCACCAGGGGAGTCAATAGACTGAGATTTCTAGAACAGCCGATAGGTGCAATCAGTTCTATGATATCGGTTAGGCTTTTTTGTTGAACCTAGCTTTGAGGTCGTCTACAGTGGCGTTCTGTTGAGGCGTTTGGCGGTTGGAGTGGCGCTGAGGGAGATCGGCCGATCGCATCGATAAACTGATGCGTCGTAAAGCCTCGTTGACTTCTAGAACTCGGACTTTCACCACTTGACCCACTTTTACCACTTCCTTGGGATCGCGGACAAAGCGATCGCTGAGTTGCGAGATGTGAACTAACCCCTCTTGGTGAACGCCAATATCCACAAACGCCCCAAAATTCGCCACATTCGTGACAATTCCTTCGAGTTCCATCCCCACCTGCAAGTCAGAAATTTCGTTGACGCCTTCTTTAAAGGTGGCATATTTAAACTCGGCCCTGGGATCGCGTCCGGGTTTTTCCAACTCGCGGATAATATCTTGCAGGGTGGGTAAACCGATGGTGTCCGTCACGTACTTTTGCAGGTTTAGCGATTTGAGGCGTTCTGAGGCTTGGGTAATTTGGGCGAGGGGAAGATTTAAATCAGACGCGATCGCTTGAACAACGCGATAGCTTTCGGGGTGAACTGCTGTATTATCCAAGGGTTGATCGCCTCCCCGAATCCGAAGAAATCCGGCGGCTTGTTCAAAGGCTTTGGGGCCGAGTTTGGGGACTTTGAGCAGTTCTCGACGGTTTTTAAATACTCCTTTCTCGTTGCGGTAGTTGATGACATTTTTGGCAACTGTTGGCGTCATCCCGGAAACAACGGTGAGCAATTCCTTGGAGGCGGTATTTAAGTCTACACCAACGTAGTTCACGCAGCTTTCTACGGTTTCATCGAGTTTCTTTTTCAGGAGTTTTTGATCGACATCGTGCTGATATTGTCCAACGCCGATGGATTTGGGATCGATTTTCACCAATTCGGCTAGGGGATCTTGCAGGCGGCGTCCAATACTAATCGCCCCGCGTACGGTTAAGTCTAATTCGGGGAACTCTTCTCTAGCAACGTCGCTAGCCGAATAAATCGAAGCGCCCGATTCATTCACCATCACTTTAATCGGTTGAGTTGGCAAAGATTTCAAGACTTCGCCGACAAACTCATCGGTTTCTCGCGAGGCGGTACCGTTACCAATGGCAATCAGTTGAATTTGGTATTTGGCAATCCATTTTTTCAGGGTTTCTCCGGCTTGCTGGCGTTGGTTGGCGCTTTGATGGGGGAAGAGGGTTTGATATTCTAAGAATTTGCCCGTTTGGTCTAGAACCACGGCTTTGCACCCAGTACGGAAGCCTGGATCGAGTGCGATCGCAGGTTTCATTCCCGCAGGGGGAGATAGTAGCAGTTCTCGCAGATTGCTCTCAAAGGTTTTAATCGATTCTAAGTCAGCGTAGTTTTTGCGATCGCTTCTGACTTCGGTCATTAAAGAGGTTTTCATTAACCGATTAAAACTATCTTTTAGCATCTCTTGATAGAAGCGGCGTAACTCCGGAACTCTCGTTTTCACCTCTTCCGACTCTAGATAGTTGAGAACTGAGGATTCGTCATAGTCAATATCAACGGTTAAAATTCCTTCCGCTTCACCGCGCAGCAAGGCTAACAGGTTGTGAGGGGCAATTTCCTTCACCTTAGCCTGGAAATTGCGATACATTTCAAACTTGGTGCTACCTTCAGGATGGTCTTTTTTGATCTGTGAAACAAAGACCCCTGATTGCAATAAATAATCGCGCAAATAAGCCCGCAACTTCGCTTTTTCTGCCACGGATTCTGCTAAAATATCAGCAGCCCCCTTTAGGGCTTCTTCGGCGGTTTTAATCCCGCGTTCTGAATCAATATAATTTGCCGCTTCCTTTAGGAGATCGACAGTTTTGGTTTGGGGTTGATTCAGCGATTGAATCCACTCAGCTAACGGTTCTAGTCCCTTCTCCTTTGCAATCGTGGCGCGAGTGCGACGTTTAGGTTTATACGGCAAATAAAGGTCTTCTAGCTCATTTTTCTGCAAGCAAGACTCAATCTTCGCCTTCAGTTCCTCTGTAAGCTTACCCTGAGTTGCGATCGCATCTAGAATCGTTTGCTTGCGTTCCTCCAACTCAGTCAAATAGGCAAACCTGTCTGCTAAATCGCGCAGTTGAATTTCATTAAGTTCACCCGTTCTTTCTTTGCGATATCGGGCAATAAAAGGGATGGTTGCCCCCTCATTCAGCAAATCAAGAGCATTCTGCACTTGTGCCAGCTTGAGGGACAATTCTTGAGCAAGCAGTTGCGGAATATTCAGCATGAGAAATGAGAATAAACAATAACAAAAGGGGTGAAAATAGGCTAAAGTTTGCTGGTACTTCTGGACAAGTTACTTGCCGCCTCATTCAGTTTTAGCACGGCTGTTTCTTCAGCGACTTGTTTGCCTTCATTGAGAAGATACTCTAAAAACGTTTGGGCAACAACAGACACCTGCTTCCCATTCGGATAGACAACATACCAATACCGTTCAATCGGAAATCCTTGAACATCAAGAATTGCTAACTTGTTATTGGTTCCTTCAAGCGCTAAAGTATGTAACGATAAAATTGAAATTCCCAATCCCCCCACAACCGCCTGTTTAATCGCCTCATTACTGCCTAACTCTAAGCGAACTTGAACCTTAATTTCGTGCTGTTTAAAGAAGTTCTCAATTGATTCGCGGGTTCCCGAACCCAACTCGCGCATAATAAAGGGTTCCCCACTCAAACGCTGTACGGGGATATTACTTTCATTGACTAACGGATGGCTGCGGTTGGCAAGTACCACCAGCGGGTTTTCCAAAAAGCGATGATGGCACAAATCGATGTGAGTTGGGACTTGACTGAGAATATAAAGGTCATCCGTGTTATGGTTTAATCGTTCCACTAACCCTTCGTGGTTCGTGACTTGCAAGAAAACCTCAATTCCAGGATAACGCTGGCAAAAAGGACCTAGCAGGCGAGGAACAAAATATTTCGCCGTGGTAATGACGGTTAGGCGCAGTTGACCTTGTTTGAGACCCTTCAAATCTGATAAAGTCATTTCTAGTTGCGAAAGCCGCTCAAAGATATCGCGACAGGTTGCAAATAGCTCTTCACCCGCATTGGTCAAAAATAAACGCTTTCCGACTTGTTCAAATAGCGGTAAGCCCACAATTTTCGTCAGTTGCTTTACCTGCATAGAAACAGTGGGTTGGGTGAGAAAAAGTTCCTCAGCCGCACGGGTAAAGCTTCCGTGACGGGCTGCGGCTTCAAATACTTTTAACTGATGGAGAGTGGCTTGCTTCAATCCCCTAACTCCTTAATAGACTGGTATTACGGCATAGATACCAATCTATCATGCCTATAGGATATATTTATTCCAGCCTATGGAAGATCGAGTTATCATGTGGACAGAAAGAGCGTAAGAAACCCTTCCAATAAAGGTTTTGCCCAGTTATCAATGCAGGCTAGTGGAACAGCTTGTTCCACTTTTCTACGGTCTACGGCAATCGTAGAAAAGCTCCCAAGTCATCATTATAAGCCTGGGCAACGCCTTTTTTTTTTAGTGCTGAGTGTAAAGTGCTGAGTGCTGAGTGGGAACAGAGTGCTGAGTAGAAAGTGCTGAGTGCTGAGTTGTAAGTTAAGTATCTAGAACAATAGCCAATATTTACTTT
>NZ_JASVEJ010000035.1:0-75826 GCF_030285425.1 Geitlerinema calcuttense NRMC-F 0142
CCCATCTCTTCTTCCCCCAACTCCTAACTCTCAACTCCCAGTTCCCCTTCTTTCCCCCCATCTCCCCACCTCCCCATCCTCTTCTTCCCCAACCCTAACTCCCAACTCCCAATTCCCTTTGAGATGCGAGACAATGGAAAACTTGGAAAATACATTGTCTTAGCTTGCTCATGCACGATTCATTGATGCTGCCAGAAATGACTGATCAGTGGCAGAATACCCTAGGATGGGAACCTTCAGCGGCGCAGCAACAGCAGTTTCAACAGCTTTATGCGTTGATTTTGGAGGGGAATACGCGGCTGAATTTGACCCGCATTACTCAGCCGGAGGAGTTTTGGGAAAAGCATTTATGGGATTCGTTGCGGGGAATTAAGGGATGGTTGCAAGCTGATACTTTGGCGAAAGCGATTGATATTGGGACGGGGGCGGGATTTCCGGGTATTCCGATGGCTTTGGTTTTACCCCAAACTCAGGTAACGCTTCTGGATTCTATTCGCAAGCGCATGGCTTTTTTAACTTCTCTGTTGCGGGAAATGGGGGTGAAGAATGCGACGGCGGTTGTCGGTCGGGCGGAAGCGGTGGGACAATTACCTCAGTATCGCGAAAAGTATGATGTAGCGATGATTCGGGCGGTGGCGGCTGCGCCTGTTTGTGCAGAGTATGCTTTACCGTTGCTGAAGGTGGGGGGGAAGGCGGTTTTGTATCGCGGACATTGGACGGCTGAGGAGGCGGAGGGGTTGGAATTGGCGCTTCAGCAGTTGGGAGGCGCAATAGAGTCTGTGGATGCTTTTACAACGCCTTTAACCCAAGGGGTGCGTCATTGCGTTTATTTGTCTAAAGATAAGCCGACTCCGGCGGAGTTTCCCCGCGCGGTTGGGGTTCCGGCTTCTCAACCTTTAGGTTAGCGGGTAGACCAGCGTTTTTTCCAGTGGGTGGTAGGTTCTAAGCTAGAGGCTTGCTGTTCTTGGCGGCGACGTTGCAAAATGAGTTCTGGCGGATCGTTAAGCTGCGGATCTCGATAGGGGATGGCGGCGGTGGTTTGCAGGTGTTCTTGTTCTTGTGGGGATAGGGGGGGTAAGTCTAGTTCAGTGTAACTGGCGATGGTTCCTGGCGATCGCCTTCCGAAGGGTTCGGTTGAACCAATCTTTAATCCGGCTTGCATTAAGGCAATTCTCACTGACGCCGCACAAGAATAGGTCGCCAGCCGTCCATCAGGTTTGAGACATTGACTCGCAAGACTTAAGAATTCTACAGTCCACAATTGCGGACAATGGGGCGGCGAAAAGGGGTCTAAAAAGATGGCATCGGCGAGAAAACCTTGCTGATGAACGTGTTTGAGGGTTTCTCTAGCATCGCCAATCAGCAATTGGGCTTGCAATTGGGGCGTTTGGCAAGTTTGGGTAGAACTTAACTGCTGGAGGATATCGCGAACTGGGGTAGACCAATGCTCTAGAAAGTGATGGTTAATGGCGCTTTGGGGAACGATGATATCTCGTTCTAAACCTAGCCATTCTATCTGACAATGGGGATTAGCTTGCCAAAGGGTTTCGAGGGCGACGGCGGTATTGTACCCTAATCCGTAGCAGATATCGAGGATGTGAATTTTGGCTGGCGCGAATCGCAATGCCTTCTGAGCCAGTTGAGTCGGTACAATAAATTTGAGTTCGGCTTCTAATCTCGCGCCGTGACTGCTATGAAAGGCTTCGCCAAACTCATCGGAAAAAAAGGTGAATGAACCATCTGCTGTGGTTTGAGGCTGGTAGGACACCGATGGGTTATCTTCCATGTTTCTAAGCATTGCTTTTGTCCCTCAAACCGGGTTGACTGACAATCAAGATAGTAGGTTGGGTTGAGGTACGAAACCCAACACAACCAGCGGCTGTTGGGTTACGAATGGCGCTAACCCAACCTACGACGACAACATAGGACTTTCAGCAGTGAGTGTCAGTCAATTGGTCCTCAAACTCTGACCGGGTTCGGTTCTGTTGGAACTTTGCACTTTAAACTTAATATGAATACTCCTCTAATTGTTGCACCGCAATGGGTGGCTGACCGTCTCGAAGATCCTGAAATCATTATTATTGATTGTCGCTTTGCGTTGAACGATCCGCAGTTGGGACGACAGCAATATCTCGCCAGTCATCTACCGGGGGCGTATTATCTCGATTTAAATCGAGATTTATCGAGTCCGGTACAGCAACATGGGGGACGCCACCCGCTACCGGATAGGGGAGAATTAGCCCGCAAGCTAGAAGGGCTAGGCATCAAGTTTAATCAGACTCAAGTCGTGGTTTACGATGACTCTAGAATGGCGTTTGCTGCGCGGTTGTGGTGGTTATTGCGCCATTTGGGTCACGATCGCGTTTCGCTGTTAGATGGGGGCTTCAGCGCTTGGCAAACGGCCGGATATCCGGTGAGTGAGGAGGTGCCGGAACCGCGTCTGGGCGGAAGTTTTACGCCCCAAGTGCAGGCTGATGCTGTGGTGGATATTGAGGCGGTTAAGGCGCGAAAAGATTTACCGGGTGTTGTCTTGATTGACTCGCGAGAACGCGATCGCTATTTGGGAGAACGCGAACCGATCGATCCGGTTGCCGGCCATATTCCAGGGGCGATCAATTATCCTTGGCAAGAGGTGACAGACGATCGCGGTTTTGTGAAATCCCAGGAAGCGCAACGCCAACGCTGGCAAGACATTGAAGCCGATCGAGAACTGATTGTTTATTGCGGTTCGGGGGTGACGGCGTGCGTTAATTTGCTATCGCTAGAACTTGCTGGAATTCAGGGTAGCAAGCTCTATGCTGGAAGTTGGAGCGATTGGTGTTCTTATGCATAAAACCTTCTACACTTCCCCCATAATTTGGAGATTTCGCCCCTAAAAAGTGATAGAGACCGCGATTTTTACTACGAGTCTACAACCATGCTTCGCAAATTCGCTCTTCTCTTCTGCTTGGTCTTGTTTGCAGTTGTGCTAGCGCCTCCTGCGACTGCCCAAACACCGCTGACGCGGGCAGTGATTCAAACGGTTCGCAACCAAGTTCAATTGATTCCCCGGCAGCAAACCCCGCGCCCTGCCCGAATTGCTGAGGAAATGCGATCGGAAGATGCCATCTCCACAGGACTTGCTTCTCTGGCGGAGTTACGGTTTAATGATGGTTCCCTGGCGCGGGTGGGAGAAAGTGCGGTGTTTCGGTTTGTGCCGAATACGCGCAATTTTCGGTTATCGAATGGCAATCTGTTGTTATTAGTCCCCCCAGGGCGGGGAACGACGCAAATTAATACGCCCAATGCGGCGGCGGGAATTCGCGGTTCGGCGTTGTTTGTCCGTTATCTTCCCAATAACGATACTACTATTGTTGCGGCGCTAACCAATAGCGGGATTGAGGTAGCTAACCGGACGCGATCGCAAAGACAAGGTATCCAAGCCGGACAATTGGCGCTACTGGTGCGCGATCGCCTGGAGGCGGTTTATAATTTTGACCTCAATCAGTTCTATGAAACTAATGAGTTAGCCCAAGACTTAAGTTTAAATAGTCGCGATCCACAAATAACGGACGATCGCGCGATTCGCGAAGCGTTCGCGCAGCGTCTCCACCGGAGAATCCCTGCGGGAATCGCAGCAGTTAGAGCCGAAATCCAAGAAGCCCTAGCCCAACCCCAACCCCCCCAAACGCCTTGGATACAAC
Source organism: Geitlerinema calcuttense NRMC-F 0142 (assembly GCF_030285425.1). Classification (NCBI taxonomy): domain Bacteria; kingdom Bacillati; phylum Cyanobacteriota; class Cyanophyceae; order Geitlerinematales; family Geitlerinemataceae; genus Geitlerinema; species Geitlerinema calcuttense. The sequence continues at coordinate 3,684 of NZ_JASVEJ010000035.1, forward strand.
TGGCCGATCTCGAACAGTTCAGCGGGGTTCGTTCCCCATCCTCTTAACAAACTCAGAGATTTAACCAGCCTTCAATTCCCTTGCGAGTGGGAACGCCTGTTTGAGTAAACGTCCAAATGTCGCGTTTATGCTGGGGGCCATAGCTGATATGGATGGGGCGATCGCTTCCGTAAAAATAAAGCGAGTCGAAGGGTAATTTTTGTTGCAAAATCCACTCCACCACTTGACAGCTAGGCGTATTCAGGATTCTAAAATCGCAAGCAGCCCCCAGGCGATCGCAATAATACTGAGTAGTCTTCTTCACCTCATGGGCCATGTGCTGGTCTAAATGAGGCGCAACCCTGCCATTTTTTAAGCCAGTTATCGGATCTTTACGTTCCAAGAACTTTCTTAAATCAGGGGAACAAAACCCATAGGTGAGTTGAAATTGCGATTCGCGAAGCGTTCGCGCAGCGTCTCCACCGGAGAATCCCTGCGGGAATCGCCCAAAATGCTCAATAATCGGATCGAGAATCTGCTGGTTTAAGGCTTGGAGTGCGGGAATCGTTTCCTGGGGATTTTCAGGAAACGGATGAATCAACTCCGCATACTGGCGATAGGTTTGGGTACAAGTACAAAACTCAGTCAAACTCAAATATCGACCTAGCAGCACCTCATCCATCGCCTAACCTCTGGGTTGTTGAGGCTTGCGAAGGCGTTGGGGTGGGGGAGATGTCGGACGATTAGAATTGCGCGTTTTGCGGCGATGATGTTCTAAAGAAACCACATCCGCCTCATGATTCTCCCGCGCCACGCGAATCAGCAAACCCGCCGCCAGCAAACTGGCAATCATGGAGTTCCCCCCATAACTAAATAAGGGTAAAGGCAATCCCGTGGTCGGTAAAACCCCCGTCGTTACCCCAATATTAATTAACGCTTGTCCCACCATTAAAGTCGTTGCGCCAATAGCCACCAATTGATAAATCAGTCGCCGCGCCTTCAAAGCCACCAATAACCCCAACGTGGCATAAGCGCCAAGCAACAGCATAAACAGCCAACTCCCAACTAAGCCAAACTCTTCGGCATAGACCGCAAAAATAAAGTCAGTATATTGAATCGGTAAATAAAATAACTTTTGTTGAGACATCCCCAAACCCACCCCCCAAAAACCACCGGAACCAATCGCCAGTAGGCTTTGAATCAACTGATAGCCATCTTGTCCCGGATCGGCCCACGGGTTCAGAAACGAGAGAATCCGCCGCCGTTGGTACTCGTTAATGGTCACGCTGAGGCTAGCTAACAGAAAACCCGCGATCGCAGTTCCTCCCAAATAAAGATAGGGCAAACCCGCCGCCAACGCCACCAAAAATAGCGTCATCCCGCAAAAAGCAGCCGTACTTAAGTTGGGTTGTAGCAGAATTCCCACCAAAACAGCCGCAAAAATCAATAGCCACTTCACCCGATGTTTCACCGTCAGGCGTTCCCACTGACTAAACAAACGAGCGCTTTGTAAAACCAAAAACGGCTTAATCAGTTCCGAGGGTTGTAGCGGGAAAGATCCTAAAAATAGCCAGCGCGTCGCACCATTAATCGTCGTTCCTACCCCAGGAATCAGCGTTGCAACAATTAAGCCTAACAGAAATAAAACCGCCCAATTGGCAATACTCAAGGCATAGCGTAAGGGGAAGCGGATTAAAATCGTAAATCCCACCGAGCCAAATAGCACAGAAAGCAATTGGCGCTTCACATAATACAAACCGTCCCCCGACTCAGCTTCCGCAATAGGATAAGAAGCGGAAAACAAAGCCACGAGTCCAATAAATAACCAAAGAAAGGTTAACCACCGCAAAAGGCGAGCTTCAATCGCCCATTGTTGGGACGGACTATCAAACCAGGGAGAAAGGGAACGAATATCCAAAATCGCACGGCTAGCATGAGGAACGCTAAAATTTTAGCCTACATGGGGAAAAGAGTGCTGAGTGCTGAGTGCTGAGTGCTGAGTGGGGAAGTCAAACAAAAAGGAGGTTATGAAAACCTCCCGAACCACATCACTGAACTGAAAAGCCTAAAAATTAGCGTTTAGAGCAAACCTGTATTGGTGCCAACTTTACCTGTAGCGAGTTCTACTTTGAGGATTTTGCCACCCATCTTCATGATGCGTTGCTGCTCGCGGAACCAGTTTTCGTAGGGAACGAGCTTGGTGAAGTAGGTGTTTTGGAGTTCGCGCTGAGTCCGAATACGAGTTTGGCTAGGAACGCAAGCCGTAACTTTAAACATCCGCATGAGTCGATTAGCTCCTGAAAGGGTGAGGAAAACTTTGAATTCTTATGGATCGATTAAATTTGACAATTTTAAAGTCTGAGTGTCAAGAGTCAATTTTAGACTGTTCAAACCCATCGATGTTTCACCAAAGGCTTTTCACAGGCTAAGACTCACTCTAGACTACCCAGACTCTATAAGTTGTAGGGCTGAAGACTTTAGCCTTAAGCGCTACAGCGGGTGCCTAGCTCAAGCCAGAGCAGATGTAGTCGAAGTAAACGCCCATTTCTTTGCCAGCGTCAGCGCCAACTAAGCTAGCGGTGACTTCTTTCATGGCTTGGATTGCTTGAACGGTAGCAGAAACGGGAACGCCCAAGGAGTTGTAGGTTTCTTTCAAACCGTTGAGAACGCGCTCGTCGAGGATGGAAGGATCGCCAGCGAGCATTGCGTAGGTGGAATAACGCAGGTAGTAGTCGAGGTCGCGGATGCAAGCAGCATAACGACGAGTGGTGTACATGTTACCACCGGGACGGGTGATATCAGAGTACAGCAAGGACTTAGCAACTGCTTCTTTCACGATCGCAGCAGCGTTAGCGCTGATGGTGGTTGCTGCACGAACGCGCAGTTCGCCAGTCTTGAAGTAGCCTTTGAGTTTTTCTAAGGAGGAGGTATCCAGGTACTTACCTTGGACGTCGGAAGCGTTGATTACAGAGGTAATTGCGTCTTGCATTGTCGTTTTCGTTTGAACTTACGATTACTGGGATTGTTTTTCGGTTGATTCGGTAAGCGGTTGAGGCAACCCTTACTGCATTGCACCGATCACGTAGTCGAAGTAAGAGCCAGCTTCTGCTGCGTCTTCACCAGACATCATGGAAGCAGCAACGTTCTTCATTGCGCGAACGCCTTCAGCAACGCCGTCAATGGGGGTTCCCAAAGACTTGTACATTTCACGAACGCCAACGATACCGATTTCTTCGATCGGGGTGACATCGCCTGCAACGATTCCGTAGGTGATCAGGCGCAGGTAGTAGTCGAGGTCGCGCAAGCAGGTGGCGGTCATTTCTTCGCCGTAAGCGTTTCCACCAGGAGAAACAACGTCAGGGCGTTTTTGGAAGAGTTGGTCGCCCGCTTGCTTAACGATGCGCTCGCGAGAGTCGGTTAAGGTTTGAGCAATACGCAGACGGCGTTCGCCAGAGGTGACAAAGGTTTTGATCCGATCCAGTTCGCCAGGGCTGAGATAGCGAGCCTCAGCATCAGCGTTCACGATTGACTTCGTGACGATACTCATTCGTGGATTCCTCCAAAAAGATATGTAACCAAGTGGGTCTGATAATAGCTGGCTTACGCCAATGCCGTTCTGAGTTGAGTCCTGCTTGAGTGAGTGAAGTTGAGAGTCGCTTGGTTATGCCTGAGCTTTTCTCGCCGTCATTGGTTTTTCTTGAGCAGGTAACTCAGTGACTATCCGCAATTATTTTGCGGCATTGCGTTCGCATCCTAAATCAGTTCTTAACATTTTTTAATGTTATTCCTCATTTTTTCAGCCGCTTTGAGCGCCGCAATCTCAGACGGTGCCTGCCATTGGGAGTAGGATGATGAGAGAGTATCGGGATAATCTTAATGAGCGCTGCCAACCTCGACGATCGCCAGCCTGCTTCCAAGATTGTTGCGATCGCAGCATCGGCTGGGGGCATCAAAGCTATTGCGACTATCATTGGGGAGTTACCGAGCGATTTCCCGGCGGCGATCGCGATCGTTCAGCATCTCTCTCGCCAAATTCCCTCCCTGCTACCAGAAATTTTTGCTCGCCAAACCGCCCTGAAGGTCAAACCAGCAGAAATGGGCGACTTGTTGATGGGCGGACAGATTTACGTTGCCCCTCCGAATTACCACCTGATTATTAATGCAGATCGCACCTTATCGCTGACTCAAACCGAACTCGTTCATCACGTCCGCCCTTCAGCCGAGTTACTGTTTGAATCGGCGGCTTACAGTTATCGCGAAAATGCGATCGCGGTTGTCCTAACGGGTACCGATCGAGATGGTTCCCTCAGCGTTCAAACCATTAAGCGGATGGGCGGTATTGTCATTGCTCAATGCCCAGCCACAGCAGAATATCAGGGAATGCCCCAATCGACCCTCGATACTGGCGCTGTTGATTTACTTTTGCCGATTGATGAAATATCCTCTAACCTAATCAGGCTCATTGGCTCAACGCCTAAAATCCCAATGGCTATTAATGAAGAAGATCGTTTATTTGAAGCCCTTTTAGAATATTTAAGACAGGTACGCGGCTTTGATTTTACAGGCTATAAACCCTCTTCTCTGAAGCGACGCATCCGCAAACAAATGCAGGTTCGCGGTCTAGAAACTTTTGGCGATTATCTAGACTATCTCGAAGTTCATCCAGAAGAGTTTTCAGCTTTATTCAATACGGTTTTAATTAACGTTACGGGTTTTTTTCGAGATCCAGAAGCTTGGAAATATCTCGATACTCAGATTTTGTCAGCGATTCTGGCGCAAAAAACTCCAGATCTGCCTATTCGCGTCTGGAGTGCTGGATGCGCTTCTGGAGAAGAAGCCTATACCCTAGCGATGTTGCTCGCAGAGCATTTAGATATCGAGCAGTTTCGCCAACGGGTCAAAATTTATGCCACCGATGTTGATGAAGAAGCCCTAGCGCAAGCTCGTCAAGCCAGCTATGAAGCAAAAGCCGTTGAAGCAATTCCAACGGCTTTATTAGAGCGATATTTCGATGTGGTGACAGGGCGCTATGTCTTTCGGGCAGACTTGCGACGGGCTGTGATTTTTGGTCGCCACGACTTGGTTCAAGATGCTCCTATTTCTCGTTTAGATTTGTTAGTTTGCCGCAATACGTTGATGTATTTTAATGCGGAAACGCAAAGACGGATTTTGTCGCGGTTCCATTTTGCTTTAAACGATTCAGGTGCATTGTTTCTGGGCAAGGCTGAGATGTTGTTAACCCATAGCAGCTTATTTACCCCCCTGAGTTTGCAGCATCGAATTTTCTCACGGGTATCGCGGATTAATCCGCGCGATCGCTTGTTGGTTTTGGCCCAAACTGGAGATGAAGAAGCAGAGAATCGATTAGCCATCAATATGCAATTGCGAGAAGCGGCTTTTAATAGCGTGCCGGTTGCTCAAATTGTCGTTGATTTCAATGGCACTTTGGTCATGGCAAACAGTTTAGCAAGGTCTTTATTTAGAATTAACCTACAAGATGTGGGCAAACCCTTACAGGATTTGGAGATCTCTTACCGTCCTGTGGAATTGCGATCGCACATCGAAAAAGTTTACAGCGATCGCAATTCAATCTTAATCTCAAGCGTCCACTACACGCAGCCAGACAAACTCCCCCAGTTTCTGGATGTACAGATTACCCCGCTTCAGACCAACACTAATGGGTATATCGGCGTTAGCATCAGCTTTATTGATGTCACGGGCTATCATGAGTTACAAGCGGAGTTGCATCGCTACAACCAGGAACTCGAAACGGCAAATGAAGAATTGCAATCGAGTAATGAGGAACTCGAAACCACCAATGAAGAACTGCAATCCACCAATGAAGAGTTAGAAACCACCAACGAGGAATTGCAATCCACCAATGAAGAATTGGAAACAATGAATGAGGAATTGCAATCCACCAACGAGGAACTCCAAACCATTAATGACGAACTGCGAATTCGGACTGTTGAGTTAAATCAAAGCAATGCGTTTTTAAATTCAATTCTTGGCAGCTTGCGGGGAGGAGTGGTGGTTATCGATCGTCAATACAATGTTTTGACGTGGAATGGAGAAGCCGAGAACCTTTGGGGACTCCGCGCTGAGGAAGTTCAGGGTCATTCGCTGTTTAGTCTAGATATTGGCTTACCTGTAGAACATTTAGGAGAGCCGATTCGTAATTGTTTAGTTGGAAGCGAAAAATATCAAGAAGCAATTTTACAAGCCACTAACCGCCGGGGACGCGCGATTCAATGTCGAGTCAGTATTACTCCGTTAAATGGTCATGAGGAAAATCAACGACGAGGGGTCATTTTATTAATGGAAGAAATAGAAAGTTGAACTAAAAAGTCAAGATTTGCTCATCTCAGGATAACTTCAGCCTAGCGATAGGCGATTTCATGGGGATAAAGCTGCTACTTATGGAACGATTGCAGGCTATTGACAAGGATTATGGAGGAAAATTCGATGCCGCACGAAGTTGCCAAAGAGCGCACTCAATTAGCAATGGAACATGCTCGTTTAGCCGAACGCCACGGAATGCAGCTTGTAGAGAGAGGAAAAACTTTGCAGCAATCTGCCAGTTCCCAAGCAGCGGGTCAGTTTATTGAACGCCAAGGGGAGCTGGTTCAACAGCACGCCAAAAATGCTTTTGAGCTGGCGAAAACAGCCTTTGAATCGAGCGGTGAGGCGGCAAATCAAGCCTATGAAGCGTCTGTTGAAGAACACAGCAAGGCTACGGAAGAGTATACTAAAGCGATTCGAGAATTTGCCGAGTTAGCCCAAGACCACATTGAGCAATCTCAAGCTCGGATTAAGGAGGTGAAATAAAAATCTCTGGATCGGGGCTTGATGAGACAAAAACTAAATTAATACATTCAATAATAACCCCAGACCAATAGTTTTATTGGTTAACGCTTATAAAATAGCAAACAGGGTGCTTTTACTTTATAACAATCAGCTTTAAGCGTTATGTACACCGAGCAATTTTCAAATCAGCTTAGAAAAGCCCAAAATCGCTTACAAAAAATGCAAAAAGAAGCTGAGAATTCTTCTCAGTTGAACGAACAGTTAGTTCAAGAAGCTTTTGGTGAATTACCAAATGTGATTGAAGAATTGCATGTTGCCATTGAAGAGTTGCATCAACAAAATGAAGAATTAGTAGAAGCTAGAATCGCAATTGAAAGGGAAAGACAGCGCTATCAAGAGCTTTTTGATTTTGCGCCCGATCCGTACTTGGTGACAACTATTCAAGGGAGAATTGTAGAGGCGAATTATAGTGCAGAAAAGCTATTTAATGTTAGACGAAAAAACTTGTGCGGCAAGCCTTTGAGTATATTTATTGATCGGGAAGGTCATCATGATTTTTACCTGAAGCTGGTTAAATTGAAAAGCTCGCCTTCAGAGGCTGATGCAGGGAATCGCCAAGTGGTTTTACAAGATTGGGAAACGATAATTAAGCCTCGAAATCAATCGTCATTTCCTGCAACAATTTCTGTATCTAGTATTTATGATAGTCAAAAGCAATTATTAGGTTGGCGTTGGTTGATTCGGGATATTACCCAACGCAAGCAGGCTGAAGCAACCAACAGAATGTTACAAGAAGCCCGTGAAGTGAATAGTTTAAAATCGCGCATTCTCCGAACGGTGTCTCATGAATTTCGCACGCCGATGAATGTGATTTATATTTCCATTCAGCTATTGGAACGCTACAGCAATATCCAAAATGAGTCCACGAATAAGTTATTCTTGAAAATGCGAAAAGCCATCGATCATATGGTGAATTTGCTAGAAGATATTATGACTTTTAGTCAAGCAGAAGCGGGTAAGTTGGAATGCAACCCTTCGATGATTGAAGTTGTCCCGTTCTGTCAAAATTTGATTGATGAAATGAGCCTGGATAATAGTACCAAGAAGATTGTCCTGGTCGAGAAAAATCAACTAGCAACTGGCTACTGGGATGCCAAGCTTTTAAGACAAATTCTCGGTAATTTACTTTCAAATGCTCTGAAGTATTCGCCGCTGCATAGCGAAATTATTTTAGAGCTAGAGAGACAGGGCGATCGCGCGCTGTTCCATATTCAAGATTGCGGGATCGGCATTCCCCCAGAAGATGGCGATCGCCTTTTTGAGGTCTTCTACCGGGCGGGTAACGTCGGCACCATTCCCGGTACAGGTTTAGGACTCTCCATCGTCCAAAAAGCGATCGAGTTACAAGGAGGCGCGATCGCCTTTAGCAGCGAAGTGGGAGTAGGAACCACCTTCAGCGTCAGTTTACCGTTAAGAAGCCGCTAAAAAAACCCCCAATCCGCTCAGGATCGGGGGGGGTTCAAGGCTTTCTAATCGCCAATCAACCGCTTAACGGCTGAATCGTCCGCCCATCGTAGAAGGCGACAGATCCGACCAAGATTGTTTGACCAGATCCGTATCGGCGATCGCGCTTCCGAGGTAATTTCCGGCGGGTAGCGCCGGGAAGCGCTTGTAAGGCACCACATCTTCGCCAAAGAAGCGAGCATACTCAGCACTTTCCACCATTGCCACCACAGCCGCCTTCAGACCGCCATCTGCCAATAGCTTGTTGTACTGACGAATTTCCGCTTGCGTCGCCGGAGCGCGGCCTAACAGGTGTCTAAACAAGAATTCAATCACCTTGGTGTTGGGATACGGCGTGTAGAAACGCTTGCGGTAGATTTCGCTGCTCGCCAACTCGCGAACGAACTCCCGAACCGAGATTTCGCCATTGCGGAGCTTACTTTCCAAATCAGAACGACGGAATTCTCCCGGCACTTGACCGCTAAAGACATCCATCACCTGACAGTAAATGGCATTGATGGTTTGAGCCGTTTCCGCTTGGTTCGCCCCATTGGTCATCCGGTGAATGCGGGCGGGTTTGCGGCGGGTTGTACCCACACCCACCTCGACAGACTGGCCGCGACCATCATTAAACGAACGACCGAGTTCGATAAACTTCGGTTGGCTCATATCCATTTGACGGCTTTGAGCTGCCAAATCTGCGATCGCCTTGCCCGTCATCGGCAGCTTCGAGCTATCCATCCGAGACTTCACAGGCTCAAAACTCGGCACCACCAACTCGCGATTTTGCTTCGTCAAGCGGTTATAGAGTTTTTCACTATTCGGGAAGTTCGCCGCCGGGAAAGTATTGTAGCGGTAGTACGGTACCGTATCCTCGCCAAACGCTTGAGCATACTCCGCACTATTGACCATTGCGCCGACAAAAGCCCGAATTCCGCTCGCGGCCAGAATTTGGTTGTACTTTTGAATTTCCTTCTGATCCAAAGGCGCGCGACCGAGGAAATGCTTCGTCCCCAGCTCAATCACCTTCGTATTCGGATACGGCGTATAGAACTCGCGGATATAAAGCTCAGAACCGCCTAAGCCTTCAATAAACTCCTTGAGGTTAATTTCCCCATTGCGGAGCTTACTTTCTAGCACCGTGAACTCATTCTTGACTACGTAGGGTTCAACATCGCGCTCAAACACCTGACGGTAAGCCGCCCGAATCAGGGTTTCTACTTCTGTCTTGTTATTCAAGTCGCGCAGTTTGAACACCTTACGCTGATCGCGTTTAGCGCTCACCCCTTGACTGATGCGGAATTCAATATCCGGCTCAGTCCGGATCTCGGTAACTTGGCCCAACTCCACAAAGCGCGGCGTTTCTTCTTTCTGCGGCGGTACCCCAGCATCCGGGCGCAGGCTGCCCACGCGCGTGCGTAACGAAACACCCGCCGGAGTCAAATAGCGCTCGTAAGGAACGGTATCTTCGCCAAAGGCTTCGTTATACTCAGGGCTATCAATAATCGCATCCACGAGGGCGTAGAAGCCCTTCTTGGCGCAAGTATCGAAGTATTTGTTAATTTCTCCCCGACCGTAGGTTGGACGACCCAACAAGCGGCGATGAATATATTCAACCGCCTTGGTAATGTACAGCGAAGACCAGTACATCTTGCGGAACAGGTCAGACTTCGCCAACATCCGGATAAACTCGCGAATGGTGATTTCGCCGTTTTCCAGCTTAATTTCGGCTACCTTAATCCGCTGACCTTCGTAAACATCGCGACCAAATACTTGCAAGTAGCAAGCCCGAATCACCGCTTGGGTAGAGCTTTCGCTGAACTTGACGCTGGCACCCTTGTTTTTACCAACGGTACTCGGAATTTGGTCGAGCTTAAACACTTTGGGGCCTAAGCTACCGGGCGCAACCGGACGAGCCGCCGGGTTGCTGAGTTGGTTGTCAATACCAGGGCCGCGACGGATCAGAATCCGGCGGGTATCTTTACCAAACGGCGCAGGGCTGGCGCTGGGGTTGCGGGTTTCTTTGGGGAAGATTGCCCCAAATTGAATTTCCAGCGGGTCGTTGCCAGAACCGTAGGGGTGTTGATCCGGTAAAGGACGGTTATAACGCGCAAAGGTTGTAATAAACTGCGGAATCTTCCGGAAAGGAGCGCTGTAGTTAAACAGGTCTTGTTGGGGTCCCCAGTTGCGGCATTCTTGCGCTTCTTGACCCAATCCCCGCAGGTAGGGAACGGTTTCTTCGCCGAAGTAATCGCTGTATTCTGGAGAATCGATCAGGGCATCGATCAGGGCAGATAGACCGCCTTTGGAGATGATGCTGAAGTATTGTTGAACTTCTTCTCGCGAAGAGGGGCCGCGTCCGAGGATGTGACGGAAGGCGAGTTCTAAGGCCCGGCTGTTGATGAAGGGTTCGTAGAATTGTTTGCGATATAAGGGCGATTTCCCTAAGCGGCGAATAAACTCTTTCATGGAGATATCGCCGTTTTTCACCTGAGATTCTAGGTAAGAAATCGATTGGGAATAGGCGCGGGTAATGTCGCGTTCAAAAACTTGGCGATAAGCCGCTTTGACAACTTCTTGTTTTTCAAAAGCAGACAAACCGGGCTTCATCGCATATTTGGGGCGACGTTCTGCGGCGTTGAAGTAGCTTTGGGGCAACTGCAAGCCTTGCTGATCCCCAGACGGGCGCTGCCGTAATTTGTCCGAGGGACCCGGAGCTTTAAATTCGGTGATTAAAATGTCGAAGTATTGATTGACGATGGTGCTAGCCTCGTCATCTTGTCTGAAGTAACCCGCCGCTGCCACTTTCATTTCTTGAAGGGCAACGATGGTGGCTTGCGAGGAACAAGCATTTTCAATGATTTCTCTAAGACCGCGCGTGTTAACGACGATGATATTAGGGTCGCCAGCAACGATCGCGTAGGTGACATAGCGTAAAAACCAGCTCATGTCCCGCAGCGATTTTTGCATGTTGGATGGGCCATAGCGAGACACGTTGATCGGACGGAACCCAGTGGGAATGGGGCCTCCGCTGCCTGCGCTAAAGAGATTCCGCAGTCCTTCGAGAAATCCGCCGCTACTTTCAACGTAGGTGGCGGTTCCCAAGGAAACGGCTTTTCTCATGTCGTCGCCACCTGCTCCGGCGGCGGCTGTCACCATCACCTGTTCTCTGGGCTTTTCCAGATACGACATGGGAGAACCCCCCGTGAAGATCCGGTTGGCCGCACGCGAGACGATCAGTTCTGAGTTTTTGGTGATAATTTCAGCGATTTCTAAGCGCTTTAACCCGGAACTGAAGTAGTTAGACAGTTCGTTTAACTCTCCGCGCCCTGGAAAGCGGTCTTGTTGCTCGGCTTGAACAATGGTTGAGACTGGTAAGGTTTGATAGAGTTGCGGGCGTGCAACTGAGCTTCCACCACTTGCCTTGATACTCATGCGCTAATTCTTGGCTCCCTTCAGAATGCTTTACTTGCTTTAAACCTGAGTTCTCAGATTTGGGATGAAAGGATTTGGGATGAAAGGATGGTTGGCTTGCTGGTTGCTATTCAGGGCTTTTGGGCCTCCGATCCAGTAACCCCAATCCCAAATTTCCAATCGGCAATCTTTCAATCGATTGACTTATTATGACCACTTGGCAGCCATTGGCTTTTGGACTTTTGTTGAACTCCCAGTGGGTGAAAAAAAGTCGCGCAATGCTTGCCTAGGGCTAACCAGCTCAGTATTTAGATTAGTCTGGGTTGAGTCCCTTTGTTTATTAAAAAGCGTAACGAAGTCAATCATAGGCGATCGCAGCCCCTTCTCTGAGAAAAAAGATAAGTTTTGTTACCTTCTCAACAGTTGCTGACGCGAGCGATCCCGGTTCGGCATGGCGATCGCGATCGGTGTAGAGTAGAAAATCGCTAAACTACCCAAAGTTACTTTAATTTAAGTTTTATTGTTTCCCATGTCAGATTCTCAAGCGATTAGCCAAGCAGTTGCCAAGCTCTACGATACCTATCCCTTCCCGCCGGAACCGTTACTTGATGAACCGCCTCCGGGTTATAACTGGCGCTGGAATTGGCTAGCCGCCTATAATTTCTGCACGGGACAAAAGCCGCAACGCCAAAACGTTCGCATTCTAGACGCCGGATGCGGTACGGGCGTTGGGACGGAGTATTTGGTACACCTCAACCCCCAAGCGTCAGTGGTGGGAATTGACTTGAGTGCGGGGGCGCTGGAGGTGGCAAAGGAGCGCTGTCAGCGTTCGGGCGCAAACCGGGTAGAATTTCATCACCTCAGCTTGTACGATGTGGGACAAGTTCCGGGGGAATTTGATTTAATTAATTGCGTGGGCGTGCTGCATCACTTGCCTGACCCCATTCGCGGGATTCAATCCCTAGCCCCAAAGTTGGCTCCAGGTGGGTTAATGCATATCTTTGTGTATGCGGAGTTGGGACGCTGGGAAATTCAACTGATGCAGAAGGCGATCGCGCTTTTGCAGCAACCGGGCGACTATCGCGATGGCGTTCGGGTAGGACGGGAAATCTTCTCCTCTCTACCAGAAAATAACCGTCTTGTCAAGCGAGAACAAGATCGCTGGTCAATGGAAAATCAGCGGGATGCTTGTTTTGCGGATATGTACGTGCATCCCCAGGAAATTGACTACAACATTGACACCCTATTTGAGTTAATTGATGCTTCTGGCTTAGAATTCGTGGGCTTTTCCAACCCCCGTAACTGGCAAATTGAGCGACTTTTGGGCAAAAATCCCGATTTGGTAGAACGGGCGAAATATTTAAGCGATCGCCAATTGTACCGCCTCATCGAACTCCTAGACCCGGAAAACGTCACCCACTACGAATTCTTCCTCACCCGTCCCCCCCTCCCCAAAGCGGACTGGTGTTCCGAGGAAGCTTTACTCAGCGCCATCCCAGAAATCAATCCCTGTATCGACGGTTGGCCAAGTCGCTGCTTATTCAACTACGACTACCAACTGATTAACCTCTCAGAGTCCGAGTTTAACTTCCTCCAAGCCTGCGACGGTCAAAAAAATATCCAAGAGATTCTGGCGATCGCTCCTTTAGAGTTTAGCGATATCCGCAAGCTAATTGAACAACAACTCATCCTACTGAGTTCCGAGTTCCGAGTTCCGAGTTCCGAGTGAAGAAGAGGGTGGGGGGAAGTGAGTGCTGAGTGCTGAGTGCTGAGTGCTGAGTGTAAAGTGCTGTGCTTGCTTCCGCGTAGCGGTGTGCTGAGTGAGAAGTAGTTGCGCGGTTCTTGGTGTGTAGCCCTTTTCCTGTGTCTTCTTCCCTAACCCCCAACTCTTAATTCCCAACTCCCTTCTTCCCTCTAACTCCTAATTCCCAACTCTTTTCTTCCCCCCCATCTCCCCATCCCCATCCTCTTCCAAACCAGGGAGTAACGCAAAGAAAAGACCCCTATTGCTCTAGAAAATGGGAGAAATTGGGTAATTTCCAGATTTCTTCCAAGTTGCTTAATAATTCTTTAGAGCGATCCCTAGACGTGATATGATTCCTCATGGTCTGTCTTTCACAAGTCAAGCACCAGGACTGATTTAACGCAAGGTCGTTGTGAACACTTCCGACGAATCTCACGAAACCACCCCCAACGGGAATCCGAATCCGCCAGATTCCCTCAACGAAGAGCCAAACGCCTCAATGGAGGAATATTACCGACTGCAACAGGAGTTGTTTATCGGTACGTTGGCGATCGCAGGCGTTATTTTTATTTTCGTCTGGATTTTCTACTCCCTGAACATCGCTCTGAATTATGTCATCGGGGCGTGCACAGGTGTGGTTTACTTGAGAATGTTGGCGAAAAACGTAGAGCAGCTCGGACGGCAAAAAGAACGTCTAAGCAATACGCGGTTAGCGCTTTTTATTGGGTTGATTATAGTCGCAACTCAATGGAAACAGCTACAAATCGTCCCAATTTTTTTTGGGATTTCTGACCTATAAGGCCGCAGTTATCGTTTACGTACTTCGGACAACATTTCTGCCCAATCCGCGTTAGATTAGTTCGCCTTAAGTCTCCTTGCTGGCTTTGAGTCCTTGGGAATCTGAATGGAAACGCTAAATCTTCTAGAAGCCTACAACTGCTTACCCCTTGCTGAACTAGAAGTGGGTCAGCACTTTTATTGGCAAATTGGGAACCTCAAAGTTCACGGACAGATTTTCCTTACCTCTTGGTTTGTGATTGGCCTATTGGTCATCGCCTCCCTAGCCGCGACTCGGAACTTGCAGCGTATTCCCACCGGAATGCAAAACTTCATGGAGTATGCGCTGGAATTCATCCGAGATTTAGCGAAAAACCAGATTGGGGAAAAAGACTATCGTCCTTGGGTACCGTTTGTTGGTACCTTATTTCTGTTTATCTTTGTGTCGAACTGGTCAGGGGCCCTAGTTCCTTGGAAACTCGTCCATTTGCCTTCGGGCGAACTGGGCGCACCCACGGCTGACATCAACACAACGGTCGCTCTAGCGCTGTTAACCTCGCTAGCTTACTTCTATGCAGGTTTCAGCAAGCTTGGCTTAGGCTACTTTGCTCACTACGTTGAGCCAGTACCTTTCATGTTACCGTTCAAAATCATTGAAGACTTCACCAAGCCCCTTTCATTGAGCTTCCGTTTATTTGGCAACATCCTCGCTGACGAACTGGTTGTCGGAGTGCTAGTGCTGCTAGTGCCTTTATTTGTTCCCCTACCAGTTATGGCATTAGGTTTATTTACCAGTGCTATCCAAGCCTTAATCTTTGCGACGTTGGCGGCTGCCTATATTGGGGAAGCTCTAGAAGATCATCACCATGAAGAAGAGGCTCATTAAACTCTTCAGGGGTTGATGTGCTTGGGAAGAAATCTGGCACGGTAAGAGCGACCCGCTCTGTTAGATAACTTGTTTTGTTCAATTTTACGCTCATTCAAGGAGAATCGTTATGGACCCGTTAATTTCTGCTGCTTCCGTTCTTGCTGCTGCTCTCGCGGTTGGTTTGGCTGCAATCGGCCCTGGTATCGGACAAGGTAACGCCGCAGGTCAAGCGGTAGAAGGGATTGCTCGTCAACCTGAAGCTGAAGGCAAAATTCGCGGGACCTTGCTGTTGAGCTTGGCGTTCATGGAAGCACTCACCATTTACGGTCTAGTGGTTGCGCTCGTACTGCTGTTTGCTAACCCCTTCGCGTAAGTCTTAGCCTCCCTGTGTAGAGGTGCGAAAACTCGCATCTCTGCACCTTATAAAAACACTGCACTTTGGGTTGCCTAACCCCTCTATTGACGATGGGGAATTATAAACATGACAGAATGGACGATCTTACTAGCCGTTGAGGAGACTGCAAAATCTGGAGGGCTGTTTGACATTGATGCCACCTTGCCGTTGATGGCGGTGCAGTTTTTAATTTTAACTGCGGTACTCAATGCTATTTTTTACAAGCCCCTCGGTCAAGCCATAGACGGACGTAATGACTATGTGCGGAAAAATTTGACTGAGGCGCGCGAACGGTTAGCCAAAGCCGAACGGTTAGCCCAACAGTACGAAGAAGAACTCGCACAAGCCCGCAAACAAGCTCAAAGTGCGATCGCGTCGGCCCAAGAGGATGCGCGAAAAATTGCCCAAGACAAACTAGCACAAGCTCAAGGCGAAGCCGGGGCGAAGCGAGAACAAGCGGCTAAAGAAATTGAGCAACAAAAACAAGAAACCCTCAGCTCGTTAGAGCAACAGGTGGATGACCTCAGTCGCCAAATTTTAGACAAACTCCTTCAAGTCTAGGTGGCGCGTCTAGAAACACCACCAGGATTTGAATTAACTTGCACTGTTATGGGTTGAGTCACATGGGTACTTTTTGGTTGCTGGCAACAGAGGCAGCAGAAGCACATGAAGGGGGTTTCGGGCTAAATTTTGACCTGCTCGAAACCAATTTAATCAACTTGGTCATCATTATTGGGGTGCTGTTTTACTTTGGGCGCGGCTTTTTGGGGAAAACCTTGAGCGATCGCCAAGCTAAAATTGAAGCAGCGATTAAAGATGCTGAAAAACGGCAAAAAGATGCCGCCGCCGCCTTAGCGGAACAGCAACAAAAGTTAGCTCAAGCTCAAGCCGAAGCCGAACGCATCCGCAAGCAAGCACAAGACAACGCCCAACGAGCCAAAGAAGAAATCTTAGCTCAGTCGGTCAAGGAAGTCGAACGCCTGCGGGAAACAGCCACCCAAGAGATGAATGTCGAACGCGAAAGAGCGATCGCCGAATTGCGTCAGCGCGTGGCAACAATGGCATTAGCGCGAGCCGAAGCTCAACTCAAAGAGCAGCTTGATGAAGATCGCCAACAGCGCCTCGTCGATCGCAGCATTGCAATGCTAGGAGGTTAAGGCGTGAAAGGGAGTGGAACATTAGTCGGTGCCGTCGTTGAGCCGTATGCAGAAGCATTAATGTCTTTAGGACAGGCTAACGACCTCGTAGAAAGATTTGGGGAAGACGTACGGTTTTTAAAAGAATTGTTAGCAACTTCTGAAGAACTGCGGCAATTTATCGAAAACCCAATCGCCAAACCCGAAGCGAAAAAAGCCGTATTGCAGCAACTTGCAGGCGAGCAAATTCACGCGTATACGCTTAACTTTTTGTCGTTGTTAGTCGATCGGCGTCGGATTCAATTTTTAGATGCGATCGCCCAACAATATCTCGCCTTACTGCGGAAACTTAATAAAACCGTTTTAGCGGAAGTCACTTCCGTTGTCGAACTGTCCGACGATCAAAAACAGGTGATTCGCGATCGCGTAATTGCCATGACCGAAGCACAACAGGTCGAACTCGAAACCAAACTCGACCCCAGCTTAATTGGGGGCGTGATTATCAAAGTCGGCTCTCAAGTGATCGATGCCAGTTTGCGGGGTCAACTGCGGCGGATTGGTATTCGCTTAACCAGCGCCACCTAAACCCAGTCTCCAAGAAGATTCGAGTTTTGAGCCGTATTGGTTTACCTCAAGACTCAGCACAATTGCGAACCACTCAATACTCAAGACTAGGACAATGGTAAGTATCAGACCTGACGAAATTAGCAGCATTATTCGCCAACAGATCGAACAGTACGACCAAGAGGTTAAAGTCTCTAACGTCGGGACTGTTCTGCAAGTTGGAGACGGGATCGCGCGGATTTATGGCTTAGATAAAGCCATGTCCGGCGAATTATTAGAGTTTGAAGATGGCACCGTCGGGATCGCCCTTAACCTCGAAGAAGATAACGTCGGGGCCGTACTCATGGGTGAAGGTCGCGACATCCAAGAAGGCAGTTCCGTCACCTCCACCGGCAGAATTGCTCAGATCCCCGTAGGCGACGCCATGATCGGTCGGATCGTCGATCCCCTCGGTCGTCCCATCGACGGTAAAGGCGATATCAATACCAGCGAAACCCGCTTAATTGAATCGATGGCTCCGGGGATCATTCAACGCCGCTCCGTATACGAACCCCTACAAACCGGGATTACCGCTATTGACGCGATGATTCCCGTCGGTCGCGGACAGCGGGAATTAATCATCGGCGACCGTCAAACCGGGAAAACCGCCGTTGCTATTGACACGATTCTCAACCAAAAAGAAGAGAACGTGATCTGCGTCTACGTCGCCATCGGTCAAAAAGCCTCCACCGTGGCTCAAGTTGCCGGAATTCTCCAAGAACGCGGCGCGCTCGACTACACGATCATCGTTGCTGCTAACGCGAGCGACCCCGCTACCCTGCAATACTTGGCTCCCTATGCGGGCGCAACCTTAGCCGAATACTTCATGTATCGCGGCCGCCACACCCTAGTGGTTTACGATGACTTGTCCAAGCAAGCCCAAGCTTACCGCCAAATGTCCTTGCTGCTGCGTCGTCCGCCCGGACGGGAAGCGTATCCTGGAGATGTTTTCTATCTCCACTCTCGCTTGCTCGAACGTGCCGCTAAACTCAGCAACGAACTAGGCGAAGGGAGCATGACCGCTCTGCCGATTATTGAAACCCAAGCGGGTGACGTATCGGCATACATCCCGACCAACGTTATTTCAATTACCGACGGTCAAATCTTCCTGTCTGCGGACTTGTTTAACTCCGGTCTGCGTCCGGCGATTAACGCGGGGATTTCCGTCTCGCGGGTAGGTTCTGCGGCTCAAACCAAGGCGATGAAGAAGGTTGCCGGTAAGCTGAAGCTGGAATTGGCTCAGTATGATGACCTGGCAGCATTTGCTCAGTTTGCGTCTGACTTAGATAAAGCCACCAAAGACCAACTCGCACGCGGTCAACGCCTGCGCGAACTGCTGAAACAGCCGCAATACTCCCCCTTGAGCGTTGCCGAACAAGTCGCGCTAGTGTACGCCGGGATTAATGGCTATATGGATGATATTCCGGTGGACAAAGCGGCGGCCTACGCAAAAGGTCTGCGGGAGTATCTCAAGACCAGCCAGCCGAAGTACCTCGAAATTATCCGCAACGAGAAGCAACTGACCGAAGAAGCTGAAAATCTGCTCAAAGCAGCAATTTTAGACTACAAAAAGAGCTTTTTAGTCTCTGCTTAGGTCGAAAAAGGGGTTGGTCTGACTCTAGAGACTCGCCCCTTTTTGAGTTGCCATTCGCCATTCGCCATTCGCAAAACTATGCCTAACCTTAAAGCAATTCGCGATCGCATTCAGTCGGTTAAGAATACGAAAAAAATTACAGAAGCAATGCGTCTAGTGGCGGCGGCAAAAGTACGTCGCGCTCAAGAGCAAGTCATTGCTACGCGCCCCTTTGCAGACCGTTTGGCCCAGGTGTTATACCGCTTGCAAGGTCGGTTGCAATTTGAAGATGTTGACCTGCCGTTACTCAAACAGCGCCCGGTGAGAACGGTTGGGTTGTTGGTGGTTTCGGGCGATCGCGGTTTGTGCGGCGGTTACAATGCCAACGTCATCCGCCGGGCCGAACAACGGGCGAAAGAACTGCAAGCCGAAGGCCTCAACTATCAATACGTTTTAGTCGGCCGCAAAGCCATTCAGCATTTCCAACGCCGCAACGCGCCGATTGCGGCAACCTACGCCAACTTAGAGCAAATTCCTAGCGCCAGCGAAGCCTCTACCATTGCTGACGAACTGCTGTCGCTGTTCCTCTCAGATGTGGTGGATCGCGTTGAGTTGGTCTACACCAAATTCGTCTCCTTAATCAGCTCTCGCCCAGTGGTGCAAACCCTGCTGCCCTTGGATGCTCAAGGCTTAGAGGCTGCTGATGACGAAATCTTCCGCCTCACTTCGCGGGGGGGCGATTTTGAGGTCACGCGGGAGAAAGTCACCTCCCAGGCTCGCGCATTGCCCAGAGACATGATTTTTGAGCAAGACCCAGTGCAGATTTTAGACGCGCTGCTGCCTTTGTACTTGAATAACCAATTATTGCGATCGCTCCAAGAAGCGGCCGCTAGCGAACTCGCCGCTCGGATGACGGCCATGAGCAGCGCCAGCGATAACGCCTCAGAGCTAATTACCACCTTAACCTTGTCCTACAACAAAGCCCGCCAAGCCTCCATTACCCAGGAAATTTTGGAAGTGGTTGGTGGTGCCAGCGCTATTGGCGGTTAATCGGGTTGCGGCGCAAGTCTGGAGATTAACGCAAAATCTACCCAGAGTGCGATGAATCTTAAGGGAAAAGAAAGGATGAATAGTCCTTTCTTTTTTTTGTTTTGAATGTTTCAAAAATCCCCCCTTTCAGAAGCTACAATGACATAAACTTGTAGGCCTGATTGAAAGCGATTGTCTCAACTGCTGACCCTCCCCCAATTCCCCGCCCAAATTTGCCCGCTGACCAACGGATTAACCCTAATCCATCAAGCCATTCCTGCGACTCCAGTTGTGGTTGTTGATGTTTGGGTACAAGCCGGAGCCAAACTCGATCCAGAAGATGCGCCGGGAATGGCTCATTTTCTAGAACACATGATCTTTAAAGGGACCAACCGACTCGCAGCCGGGATTTTTGACGAGGCGATTGAAAGTCGGGGTGGCTTAAGTAACGCCGCCACCAGCTACGATTACGCTCACTTTTTCATGACTACTGCGGTCGTTCATCTCAAAGAAACGCTGCCCTATCTAGCAGAATTATTGCTGCATCCGGCAATTCCAGAGGAAGAATTTTTTCGGGAACGCGAAGTGGTCATGGATGAAATTCGGCAAACTCAAGATGACCCCGATTGGCTAGGCTTTCAAACGCTACTTGAAAATCTTTATCCTAGCCATCCCTATGGCCGTTCGGTGTTAGGCAGCCAAATTCAACTGATGCAGCAAACGCCGGAACAAATGCGCGCCTTTCACCGCCAGCATTATCGACCCGATAACATGAGCGTGGTGGTGGTTGGGGGAATTGAGCAATCTCAAGCCTTTGATTTAGTCAGCGAGTGTTTTGCGGAGTTTGAAACAAGCCATTTTCCCCCCTTACCCCCTCCTC
Source organism: Geitlerinema calcuttense NRMC-F 0142 (assembly GCF_030285425.1). Taxonomy (NCBI): domain Bacteria; kingdom Bacillati; phylum Cyanobacteriota; class Cyanophyceae; order Geitlerinematales; family Geitlerinemataceae; genus Geitlerinema; species Geitlerinema calcuttense. The sequence continues at coordinate 24,391 of NZ_JASVEJ010000035.1, forward strand.
AACCGCCCGCCTATCACCCCCCCGGCTGACTCAACCCTACCGCCGCGAACTGAATTTACCCCGTTTAGAACAGGCACGCTTAATGATGGCTTGGTTGGGGCCGGGCGTAGATTCCTTAAGAAGTGCTTACGGGTTAGACTTAATTTCAGTTTTGCTGGCTTCGGGTCGCACTTCGCGGTTAGTTCGCCAATTGCGCGAAGAACAAGGATTAGTTCAGGGCATTTGCGGTAACTTTTCCTTGCAAAAAGAATCGAGTTTATTTACCCTCACCGCTTGGCTAGAACCGCAAGAGCTTCCGCAGGTGGAAGAACTCATTCGCGAAAGCTTGTTACAATTGCAAACAGTGCCGGTTTCAGAAGCAGAACTGCTGCGCTGCCAAAGACAATTATGTAATGACTACGCTTTCTCTACGGAAACCCCCAGCCAACTTGCAGGACTATACGGTTACTACAATACGATTGCTCAAGCCGAGCAAGCAGCTATTTACACCCGTTGCATTCAGTCTTTGCAACCCGAAGATATCCAGGCATTGGCCCAACAATATCTTTCACCCGATTGCTACAGTGCTATCGTGATGAAACCGCTCTGGTAGTTCTGTTAGCCTCCGGATGGGGATGAAAGTCGTTAACATCAGTAAAGATTAGGTATTAGGGAAAACTTTGTGAGTCTAAGTGTGACGCCTTCGCGACAGAGCTACCAAGTCGATCGAATTGAGTTAGAAAATGGCATGGTGGTATTGGTAGTTGAGAATTTCGCTGCTGATATCATTTCAGGTCGGATTTTTGTGAAAGCGGGAAGCCGACGGGAGAGTCGAGAAAAAGCGGGACTGGCGAATCTCGTAGCATCGGTACTCACGAAAGGCACAGAACGGTTGAGTTCGCTGGAAATTGCCGAAAAAGTGGAATCGGTTGGCGCGAGTTTGGGGGCAGATGCCGCCTCAGATTACTTTTTGGTGAGTTTAAAGACGGTTTCAGCGGATTTTAGCGATATTTTAGGGCTAGCGGCCGAGTTATTGCGATCGCCTGCCTTTGAACCAGCTCAAGTGGAACTCGAACGCCGCCTCGCGTTGCAAGCGATTCGTTCTCAGCAGGAACAGCCGTTTGCTCTAGCCTTAGAGGGGTTGCGTCAATCGATGTACCAGCAACACCCCTATGCTTATTCTGGGTTGGGTTCGCTCTCAACGGTGAGTCAGTTACAAGTAGAAGACTTACAGGCTTTTCATTCCACCTATTTTCGACCCGATAACATTGTTATTAGTTTATCTGGCCGCATCTCCACCCCGGATGCGATCGCGCTGATTAAAGAAACCTTTGGCGACTGGCAACCCCCGGCAACGCCCCTTCCGGCTTCCCCAGTGGTAACAGTTCCGCCCATCTCTGGCGTGACCATTTCTCCCCAGGAAACCCAGCAAGCCATTGTCATGCTAGGTTATCTGGCGGCCTCTGTCCAGAGCGAGGATTATGCGGCGTTAAAATTGCTGAACACCTATCTAGGAAATGGGTTATCTTCGCGCCTGTTTGTGGAATTGCGCGAGAAGCGGGGGTTAGCCTACGATGTTTCCTCTTTCTATCCCACCCGCAGCGAAACCTCTCAGTTTGTGCTGTATATGGGAACGGCACCCACGAATACCACGGTTGCCTTAGAAGGACTGCAACAGGAAGCCGAACGCCTTTGCACCACTCGACTCACTCCAGAAGCCTTGCAAGCCAGCAAAAATAAACTCCTAGGACAATATGCGCTTGGCAAACAAACCAATGCTCAAATTGCTCAAGTATTGGGATGGTACGAAACCATTGGCTTAGGCATCGATTTTGACACTCAATTCCAAGTTGATGTCAGTAATGTTACGGTTCCCATAGCTCAGGCGATCGCCCAAAAATATTTTACCAACCCTTACATCTCCCTGGTCGGGCCGGCCGAAGTTGTGAATCCCTTTGTAGAAGAGTGAACCCCATCCTAACTCAATGCGAATGCCTGAGATAGTTTATATCTCAGGCATTCAAGCGTTTATTAGAGAATAAAGGCAGATAGACCTACATCAAGCCGAGTTGAGATAAAATCCCTTGACCCGTCAGATACTCAGTTGCCAAACCAATCAGAAAACCTAGCATTGCCAGACGACCATTCCAGGTTTCCGCAAACTCAGTAAAGCCAAACTTGGATTCTTGATTTTCCGTCATGATGCAGACCTCGCACTACAAATCAATTACCTGTTATTAAACTTAACGCAGCCTGCCAGAGTTGACAACATTTCTTAATGTTTGCCCAAAACCTTAAGCCATCAGCTTTTCGATGACCCAAGCGCGAATTAAGCCATTGACCGCATCCGGAACTTCATCGTGGGGACAATGACCCGCCTGCAAAAAGTATTCAGCCACCTGCGAGTAATACTGGCGGAACTTGGCGCTGCGCTGTCTGGCATTAATCCAAGGGTCAGCCTCACCCCAAAGTAGCAGTAGCGGGCAAGCAAGCTGACTCAGCAATACATCCACCTTTTCCCCTTGGGGCGTATTGAACACCGAGGCAAACACCTGCACCGCCCCCACATCGCAAGACGGGCGATAAATCTCCTCAACCAACTGTTCCGTGACTGCGCTTTGGTCGAGGTAGACTTTTTGCAACGTCTTGCGAATCATCGACTTTTGGCGGACGTACTGAAATAACAAGAAACTCGCCCAAGGCTGGCGAAACATGGTTTGGCTAGCCTGTCCCAATAACTTTTTCAGCGGTTCTGGAGGAGGGGCGGCTTGGGCTTGAGTAAAGGGGCCTGCACTGTTAATCAGAATCAAACCCGCCGCCGTATCCGGAGATTGGGCAGCCGCACACAGCGAGGCATAACCCCCCAGGGAATTTCCAGCGAGAACCGCTGGTTGGCGAATCACCTGAGTGACAAAATCGCTGAGTTGGTCGCGCCACAGGTCGCCACTATAGGCTAACTGAGGTTTAGCCGAGCGTCCAAAGCCGAGCAAATCAATCGCCCAAACTTCAAAATCTTGGCATAGGCCCGCTAGATTTTTCCGCCAGTGGTCAGTGGAAGCCCCAAACCCATGTACCAGCAGGAGGGGGGGACGTTGGGAATGGCGTTCTCCAGCCCGAACATAGTAAATTCGGTGGCCCCGCCATTGCCAATAGGTGCCGGGAAGGGGGGCCGTGTAGGAAGTCAGCGTCTGCATTACGAAGCGAACGAAAATGATAGGACTTAACGTATTTTAATCATTCCTACGGGTTAGGGCGATCGCAAGTCCTAGAAAACTGACGCCCCTTCCTTAATGACCAATCATCCAAGGACGACTCCCCCGATGTTCGCGGTTGCGCGGGGTTTCAGGTTCTTGGGTGCGTTGAACTCGCTTCGGTTCGGGCTGTTCGTTTCGCAGGCGCAGATTCCCCGTCAGAATCATCGGAGGAGAGAAAAGACGCTGGGCAACTGCATTGCATTGGGGACAGTGCATCGGCGTACTTAACTCCGCCAAGCTGCGCCATTTCTCAAAGTTGCCGCAAGTTTCGCAGCGAAAATCATAAAGTGGCATAGGTTTAGAAGGAAATGAGAATCTAGCCAAATCAAAGGTTGAGCAATTGCATCGGCCCCTTAAGTGGGCAAGATATTTTTATCAAAAATCTCTGTTGGCAAAGCTAAGGTGCAACAAGCATTGGGAATATCAACAATGCCGCTAATTCGACCCTCAACGGGGGCACAGCTTAAAAGCAGATAAGCTTGTTCGCCTGTATAACCAAACTTTTTCAAATACTCAATCGCATTTAAACAAGCCCGACGGTAAGCGACATGAGCATCTAAGTAATACTGTTCGCCGCTAAACTCATCTACAGAAATTCCCTCAAAAACCAAATACTCAGAGTAACGCGGTTCTACCGGGCCGGGTTTAAAGATAGGGTTAATCATGCCATATTTTTCCACCCCACCTTTAATAATATCTACATGCAAATCGAGGTAGCCTGCCATCTCAATTGCGCCACAGAAAGATACTTCTCCATCGCCTTGAGAGAAGTGAATATCGCCCATTGAAAGGTTAGCCCCATCCACATAAACTGGGAAGTAAATTCGCGAGCCTTTCGAGAGGTTTTTAATATCGCAATTTCCTCCATGTTCCCTAGGCGGAACGGTTCGGGCAGCTTCAGCCGCAACTCTCTCAAATTCTGACCCTTTCAGAGACCCTAAAACAGCATTTTCAGGAGTCGGTAAAGCCGCAAGGGGAGGAATAGCAGGTTTCCACGGCGGGCCGCCTTTTTGAACGAGTTCCGCTTCGCGCTTATTCCATTTCGCTAAAAGTTCGTGAGAGGGGGCGCAACCAATTAAACCGGGGTGGCTGAGTCCGGCAAAACGCACGCCAGGTATATGACGAGATTGGGTGTAAATGCCTTGAATATCCCAAATTGCTTTAGCGGCATTGGGGTAGTGGTCGGTTAAGAAACCGCCGCCATTCTCGCGGGCAAAAATGCCTGTAAATCCCCATTCATCGCCTTGTAAAGGACCGATGTCGAGAATATCAACAACCAAAATATCTCCAGGTTCGGCACCCTTGACATGAATGGGGCCGCTGAGAACGTGAACGACGGTTAATTTGACATCGCGAATATCGTCTGGATTATCGTCATTTTTGATTTGTCCGTCTGTCCAATCTTTACATTCAATCCGAAAAATATCGCCAGGATTAACGGAAACAACAGCAGGAATATCAGGGTGCCAGCGATTATGTCCAACAATTTCTTGTTCGGACATAGATTTGGTTAAATCAATTTTGAAGAGAACTTCTGGCATGGTTTACTCGCTTCAGCAACAGTCTGCTGAATTCTTGAATTTACATTCAGATAATCTTAAGTCTTGAATTCAGTTTGAAACCTAAAGTTTGTTTTAAATCTGGTAATCTGTCTCGCAAGAAATTAGTGTAAAAAAGCTGAAACTGAAATTGTATTTATTTTTACAAAACCAGCTAATTTTTGTAAACTTGTATCCTCTATTCAGGAATATCAATAAGCGGCTGCTCTCAATCCATACTGGATGCAGGCCCAGGACAATCTAAAGCACGAAACTATCGTCCCCGTAGAACAGTGCTTGAGAATCTGGACAACCCCCGTAGGATTGGGGAAGCTTATCTAAGTTTGCAAATGCTAGTGAGAAACAAAGCCTGCGACCAACAGCGGAAGCAACAACACCGCAACCACGATTAGGAGCAAGGTTCCGGGTTCGACGTTAATGACGTTTTTATCGGGTTTATTCGGGTTATTCACAATCCGTATTCTCCGCTAGGGTTGGGTTTATTGTAGGGGAAAGTTAGGGGCGATCGCTTGATCTAGAGATAGACTCTCATCCCTACCCTAAAAGTTTAGAGTTCAAACTATTTAATTGCTTTTGATTTGGGTAGCGTGCTTTTTAGTACCGCCAGTTCGCATCATTTAATACTAGGGCGTTCCGTAAGCGCGATCGCCTTTTTTAAGGTTTTCTAGACTTCTCCGTACAATCACTAAACGAACGGAGAAAAAATACGAAGAACAGAAAAGTCTGGGAACTGTAATTTCCTCGGATAGGAGTATACAGAAGGTTACTTTCTTGAGTGTAAATGCGGATATTTTTGTGTATTATGAATAGCTATCCCCCCAGTATTATTGCCATGAACCCAGTAGCAACACTTAAGCATCGGGAATTGCCCCGTAAAATTGTACTGAAAACCCCAGTTACAGCTGTTCCCTTCAATGTACAAATTGAGACAATGACTGATTGGGCGCGTCAGCGAGAAAGCCGTACCGTCTGCGTAGCGAATGTTCACATGCTGACCGAAGCCTATCAAAACCCTGAATTTGCTTCCGTATTGCAAGAAGCAGACCTCGTAACCCCCGATGGAATGCCTTTAGTTTGGATGTTGCGCTGGTTAGGAACCCAAGAGCAAGACCGAGTGGCGGGGCTTGACATCTTCGTCGCCCTCTGTCACCTCGCCTCCCTACAGGGCATCAGCATCTTCTTCCTCGGTTCAGATGATGATACCCTAGGCCGGATTAGAACCCGACTCCAGCAAGAATTTCCCGACTTAAAGATTGCGGGTATGCAGTCTCTCCCCTTTCGTCCCCTCACAGAATCAGAAGACGAAGCCATCATCGAACAAATTAACACCAGTGGTGCAGGCTTCGTCTTTCTGGCCTTGGGTTGTCCCAAACAAGAACAGTGGATTGCTCAACACAAACACAAAGTCCAAGCCGTCATGCTCGGTTTAGGTTGGGCTTTTACCGTCTATGCTGGCATTCAGAACCGCGCCCCGCGTTGGATGCAAAAAGCCGGGTTAGAATGGCTCTATCGCCTTGCCCTCGAACCCGGTCGCCTCTCGCAACGCTACTGGCACAGCAACCGCCTGTTTATTCAACTCGCCATTAAACAACTTTTAAGTGCTAAATACGCCCCTCGGTTGCATTCCCCCACGACTGAAGGTTAAGCACCTGGCAAGCACGAACGAGTTTTTGCGACTTGAATGGCTTGTTGGTAAATTGCTAGCAATTGCTCATAGTTCGCGTCTGGTGTATAAGAGCGTGCATACACCTGATTTCCCCGTCGTCCCATTTCTCGCAAAGCTTGAGGATGTGCAACAGCCCATTCTAGCTTCGAGGCCAAGTCTGTCGCGTTTCCTGCCTCAAAATGCAAGCCCGTCACCTGATTTTCGACTATCTCCCCTAGACTCCCTAGGCGAGAAACAATCACGGGTAAACTACACGCAAACGCTTCAATAATACTCAGACCAAACGGTTCGTACCAAATCGATGGAAAAACTAGAAATTGGGCAGATTGCATCAGGTGCAATACTGTGCTTTTCTCTTGCCAACCTAAAAATTCAATGCAGTCCTGAAGATTTGCCGCCTTCACTTGATTTTGCAAGTCTTCTAGCAAAGGGCCAGTCCCGACAATTTTCAAGGGGAATTGGAGATTTCGGCATTGATAAGCCTGAATCAGGATTTGCACCCCTTTTTCGATGGAAAGCCGACCGACATATAAAGCAAACGGTTGGCGTTGGAGAGTATCCTGAACGCTGAGTGCGACAAAGTTAGGTTTTACCTGAAGCTTGGCTGGGGGTAAACCCGCCTGAATCATTTTGTTTTTTTGAAACTGCGTCAGCACAATATAGCGAGTGACGCGGTTTTGCCAAGTTTGGCGCAAAGTATGGGCCGCTAGCATGGTAGCAGTAACAGCAGATTGCGATCGCGATCCGCGATAACATCCATACTTCACCCCAGGCCAGGGAATCGCCTTCCCCAAACACTCCTCGCACACCCGCCCCTCGCGAAACAGCAGCGCATTGGGACACCCCAAACGATAATTATGTAACGTTTGCACCACCGGAATCTGCGCCTCGCACGCCGCATCGTACACCGACGGCGACAGCAACGGGAAAAAATTATGTACGTGCAGCACATCCGGCAAAAACCATTGAATTTCCTCACCCACTCGCCGCTTGGCGGAATGCGAATAAATTGCACTCACCGCCGCCTTCGCCTTACCCCCAACTCCCTGAATTTCATCATTGGTTGTTTCTATCAGCCGAACCTCATCACCCTTCGCCTCCAATAACACCTTCTCCGCCTGGACAACCGCCTCCTCACCCCCCGCATACTGATAGCGGTTATGCAAAATTAGAATCTTCATGTCGGTTGAGACTCCAGCAACAACGGCGTGGGATGCATCTTGACATGATTGCGCCCGACCAAAGAATGGCGTTTTCCTGATAACTCTCGCATTTGCCGAACGCCCCATTCCGGGGGAAGTTCCAAACGTTGATTGCGGTTAGGATTCCAAACAATCCAAGCCATCGAACCATCAGAACGTTGTAACTGACAAATCCAAGCCCGTTGGCGGGTTTCGCATTGCTTTAGTGTCGAACCCACCAACCAATGCTGAAGTTCTGTATAAGCCCTGGCTACTGCCTTCGGACGCTTGAGGTCATAATCCGTTAGCCCCATACTGCGATGACCCCACGCATACCAATAAACCTGTTCTACCCCAGCCGCCCAATTGAGAATATAAGACCGCGCCAAATATGCCACCGCATCCCTAGAATTCAAAGGTCTTCCCGCCCAAGTTTCATCCTCAATATTTTGGTCGGAATTCTCCATTCTCCACCCCATCTCAGTATTCCATAGGGGCTTATCTGCCACTTGGTATTTCGCCATCAACGTCTGAACGTGACGAATGACGGGTAGCATAGCCTCCGGGGCATGGGGCGCAACATAAAAGTGATAGCCACTCACATCCGCCGCCTGACCCCCTCCCAACGCTAAATATCGCTCAAAATAACGTAAATGTTCGCCATAGGGAGACAGTCCAGAAGACACCACCGTAATATTTGGGTCAACCTGTTTGAGGACTTGATAAGCTGCTTGGTTGAGGCGCACCAACTGTTCAATTGTCCCCGAATAGAAGCGCGGCACATTCGGTTCGTTCCACAGTTCGTAATAGCGGACGCGCCCTCGGTAGCGAGTCGCCACGGTACGGACGTAATTTTTCCAATCTTCAATATTTTTGGCTTCAGCCACAGCCCCATTTGGCGGGTTAGGGTAGCAACATCCCGGTTCCTCTGGGCGGGCAGATGCCCAAGTTGGCGTTTCCTTGAGAATCAGCATCACCTCTACCCCTTGCTGTTCGGCGAGGGCAATATCTCGGTCAAGGGTGGCAAAATTCCACTCGCCCTGGCGGGGTTCCAGTAGCGGCCAATCTGCATAGAAGTTACGCCAAATTCGGAAAGGAATACTCGGCCAACTTGCCCCATAGTCCAGGTTAATCAGATTTAGGTTAAATAGGCTCGCCGGAATCGGTTTTGCAGCCGGGGTAAACACAGAAGGATTGCCCGATGAAGCAAAAAAAGGCAAGCTTTGCTGCTGCAAACAAAACGAGAGTAATACCGAAAGAATAAATAAGCCGCTATAACGCAATCGTTTAATCATCAGTTTTTCCTAAACGCACTGTTTTTCGAGGAGTCATCCAGCCAATGAGGAGCATCATTAAAACAGAGGGATAGACTAAAAAATCGGGAACATTCGCTTCAGTTAACCCGCGAATTAAAACGTAAACTAGTAAGGAAAGCCCTAAAATAGCTTGCGGTAACTGAGCTTGCTTTGCTCGCCAAATTAAGCCAATGTAAGCGAGATAGGTGAGGATGCCTAAAATTAGACCCACGCCCCCTAAATTAAACCAAACATTTAACCATTCATTGTGGGGATGCACGAGGCGAATGGCAATCACTTGGGGAGCAACATCGCGGTAGGATTGATAGCCATATCCCCAAACAGGATTTTCTTGAATCATTTCCCAGGCAATTTCCCATAAAACTGTTCTTCCTGATGCGGTTGTCAGGGCTTCTCCTCCCTGTTGTTCGTTTAAATATTCGTTGAGATATCTTCCCAAGGTGGGTAATGAGGCGGCTAGAAGTAAGCTAGTTCCTCCCAAGGTCATTAGCTTTTTTTTGATGCTAATTTTACTGCAAAAAATATAAATTAAAGCCGAAATCAAGAAAGCGGCTATCGATGTTTTACTCAAGCTCGTTAATAACGTAAAAAGCTGAAACATCAAAAAATATAAATAGGTTTTCTGTTGTTTAGTCGTTCCCCAACTTTCTAACGCCAAAAACATCGTACATAGGCAATTTATAGCCATGCGGTTGCCAATATCATTCGGATGTAAGAAGAGTTCATGTCCTAAACGCCCTTCCACTGTTCTAGCATTAAACAGGAAAGGAACTAAAGCATAAACCAGACCTCCCCAAGCAAGTCCTTGTAAGGATTTTATTGCGACTTTATCGATATCAGCCCGCAGAAAAGTTAAAATAACTACTACAATTTTCAATGTCAAGGTTAACCAATAACCCATTGCAGAGAAACGAGGACTTGCACCTGTCCAAAATAGCGACAACCCCGCCCATCCCGTCAATAGCAATAAACATTTAGCAGCAAAGGATTGAAAAATTTCTGGATTTCGCAATCGTCCGCCGATTAATAAGCTCGATAGGAGAAAACCCGCTAAACTAATAGGGGGTAAATAACTAACGGCTGTTCCTAATGCAGGTTTGCTTTGAAAGAAAACAAAGGTTAAACAGCCTTCAATACTCAAGAAGAACCAAAACCAAAAAGCTAGGCTTTCAATTTTGATAACAAATCTTGATTTCTTCCGATTCTGGGGCAAATTTTCGCTAAAAGACAAGGCTTTTTCGGGCATTTCGACGAAATTCTAATCAATGAGTTGTTAATCTCTAGAGAAGTTGGAGTTTTGATTGAGAAAGGCTAATTTGGTCAAAAAATAGCAAAAGTTTATTTACAATCTTAGCAGTTTCAAAACAGCCATGAAAGCGGGATTCAGCAGCTTGAGACAATGCTTGATATAAGCTTTTATTCTCTAAGATTTCTATCAGTTGCTTGGCTGCGAACTCAGGGTTATCTAAAGTCCAAAAATAACCTTCTACTCCTGAATTGAAAATTTCAGAAATGCCTCCAACGTCTCCCGCTAGTACGGGCAAACCCGACGCTAAAGCTTCTAATAAGGAGATTGGCAAGTTATCGATTTTGGCGCTATGAACATAAAGGCGATGGCTAGCCAGAAGTTGAGAGGCTTGCGGCTGAAATCCCCAAAATTTGACTTGTTCGGTAATTCCTAGAGTGTCAGCAAGCTGTGCTAATTTAGCTCTATCAGAACCGTCTCCAACCAAGCTTAAAGAGTAATGGAAACCCTGTTTTTTAGCCGCTGCGAGAACCTCCAATAGGTACGCTTGATTTTTACGAGGTTCTAGGGTGCCAATATTAATTAAGTCGCGCTTTTTTTCTAGAGAATTTAAGGGAGTTGGTTTGGCAATAAAGCAGGGAAGACAAATCTTATTCAAGGATTGAGTGGCGGGAATTCGCGTTTCTACTTGAGATTGCATGAATTGAGAAACATAGACAATCCCATCGAGTTGAGGTAATATCTTTTCCTCTAACTCTTGAATTGTTCGATAAAGGTTTCCCTTAACCTGTATTTTGCCTTTTTCTGCCCACTCCTCCGCCTGAGAAACATTAAAGTGAACGACCATTACCACTTTTTGCTGAGGATTTTGACGAACTTCTAAAGCTGCTTTTGCTGAAAGTGGACATTGAGCATAGATGAGGGGATTAATTCCAGGTTGGGCAGCATTTCGTAGAGACTGCTTTAACGCCTGCTTGAGAAAAAAATAGTGCCAGTAACGATACCACCATACACTCCATTCCCCATTCAGCGGATCGATGAGTTTGCGGAGGGCAAAAACAGGGATAACGAGCCAAGAGAAGTAAGAAAAAGGGGTGATAATTGCGGTTTCTCGACCGATTTGAACGAGGTAATCCCGCAACATATTAAAGTAAGTTTGGACGCCAGTTTCTCCCTGTTCGCGCATTAAGGTGGCGATGAGGATGGGTTGAGGGGAGTTCATAGGAAGACACAGGGGCTATAGAGGGTTTAGGCTGGATGCAGGCGGCGAGGGGTGGTGCGCTTTAGCAGTTGTCGTTTGGCTAAATACGCAAAATAGGTGCAGTCGTGCAGGAAGGTTTGTAAGGGTTGATTAGAGGTGAGTTTATAGCCGTATTGGTGCTTGATTTTAACGGTTTCTTGGCGGCGAATTTGGGGATAGACAACGCTGATGTTGGTATCGTGCCAGCGAAAGGCGGCGAAAACATCGGGAACGTAGGCGAAGCGATAACCTAGTTTTGCCAGTCGGACAAAGTATTCGTAGTCCATACAGGTTTTGTAGGAGATATCGAGTAAATGTCCGCTGTCGATAATGCTTTTTTTGAAAAAGGTGGTGGTGGATTGAATATAACACCCGTAGTAGAGGAGAACGCCGTAATCAAAAATGTGGTCTTGTTTAGTCCGAAGCGGTTGTTTATTTTGGTCGATGAGTAGGGTATCGCTATAGACGATGCTGGCGTCTGGCTGTTGGGTGAAGGTGTGGGCGACTTTGGCGAAGGTATCGGGTAGGTAGTAGTCGTCAGTGTTTAACCAAGCGACGATATCGCCTGTCGCCATTTGAAAGCCTTTGTTGATGGCGTCTGATTGACCTTTATCGGGTTCGGAAATCCATTTGAGGTGGGGGAGGTGGTTGTAGCTTTTCAGAACCTCTAGGGTGTTGTCGGTGCTTTGGGCATCGAGGATAATATGTTCTAGATGGGGATAGTTTTGTTGGGCAACGCTTTCAATCGCATCTGCGATATATCGCCCTTGGTTGTAGGAGGGGGTGATAATGCTAATTTTCATGAATTTAGAGTTGGGGCTGAAGTGGAGTTTAGCGTTTTTTTGAGATAATGGGAAATGGCGATCGCAAAAAATATCAAACCCGATAGCTGACCGATGAAAAGCGCGATCGCAATTCCGATTTCCTGAAAGTATTGTCCCAGAACATAAGTAAACAATAGGGCGGCTGTCGTTGAAATAATCGTATTCCAAATAATAATGCGGGTTTGGTGAATTGTGCGATAGAAGTAAAAACCCTGAAGTTGGTAAAATACCGCAAAAGCTGCCGCGAGTTGCCAAATCACCAGAGGCGCAAACTCTCGATATTCTACCCCATAGGCAAATTCCATAATCCAAGGAGAGAGGGCGGCTATGATGGCGCAAGGTAAGGCAATAAGCAGCCCTCCACCTAGGCAAACTTTTTGCATGTATTGCACTAAGCCAATAAGCTGCTTTTCAGCATATTGACGAGCCGCTTGAACGGGAATAAAGTTATCCATTGCCTGAAACAAAATATTAAACGGGCCGACAATATTTTGAGCGGCGCGAATTCCCCCGGCTGCCCGCGTTCCCAGAAAGCTTGCTCCTAATATTAAAATCCCCTGAGAACCGAGCCAGTGTATCTGTCCAGCCACTAGCAGGTTGCGTCCGGTGTGCCAACTTTTCTGGAATGCTTGACGGGCATCGGTTAGATTGAGGGCAAGTTTTTCGATTAATGCACCCACTCCAAAGGCGAGGGCAGAAGTACAAGCAATTCCCCAAAAAACGCGCTCGATGGTGAATTGGTTGAGGTGATGTAAAACCAATAAAACAATAACTTGTCCGCCATAACTAATCGAGTCATTAAAAAATACTGATTTGCCTTTTTGATAAATAAAATAATATCGTCTTAACCAATCCTGGAGTTGAAAGCTGAAGATACTCGCAATTAGAGGAAACTGATAAAGCGGTAAGTTCCATCGGGGAAAATAAACATCGGCAAATTGTCCTAAGATGAGCAGACCCAAACACAGAAGCAGCGTAAACCCAATCTGCAATGTTAGAGTACCTTTCATATACTGAAGGCGTGGTTCTCCTAACTGCATTTGTGGCGCGATGCTCATCATCGGAGCCACAATTAAAGCGACTTGAAAGGTATTGGCATAGAGGAAAATAGCATAGAGTAAAACAAATTGTCCGTATCCTTCTAAACCCAAGAAACGCGCTAGAAGAATGCCGGTTAAAAAATTCATGCCGCTGACAATAATTTGATCGGCAAGTACCCATTTCACATGAGAGGATCGCTGCCAAAATCTTCGCAAATGTTGCATACTGTTGACCTAAAATACAGCAATTTTTACCTTGCTTAAGAATTTGAGAGCTAAGGGTAAATTCAGCGCCCTGAAACCCCAATTGACTGACAAAACGGTTGTCGGTTGGGTTAGCGTGAGCGTAACCTAATAGCAGCCAGAGTTGTGTTGGGTTTCGTACCTCAACCCAACCTACACGACGATCTTGATTGTCAGTCAACCAGCTTGGCACCTGCGATCGCTCTCCCTCAGTATAAGCCATTCGATCGCGATCGCCTAGATATTAATACTGAGAAAGTAGACTGAAAGTTGTTCTGTATATTACAGAGGTAGAAGAACGGCGAGTTTCAAGAAAGTCTTTGCTATGCTTTGGGCAATTCTACGGCTCAGTTCGGTCTTGCACTTTACCGTTTCTTTGCAATCTTCCATCGTAATAATACTGAAAATTCACCAATACTTAGATTTACTGTAACAAACCGCTCCCCCCTATAACTTCATCCCTTTGAGGCGAGAGTTAGAGGAGGTTGGCGAGGGATAGTCCACCCCCATTGGATACTCTTTGGCGTAGAAATAGCTGTCGGGTTCATTATCCGGACTCACGCTATTAATCACCATCCCTAAAACATTTTGACCGGATTGGGCGAGTAATTCCTTAGCGGCGATCGCGCTAGCTGCATCCACTAGTTGCGGCTGTACCACAATTAACATGCCATCCGTCATGGCCGATAAAATCCGGGCATCCGCCGCCGCACTCAAAGGAGGTGTATCCAAAATTACAAAATCGTAGGTTTGAGCGCAATCCTCAATCAACGCCGCCATCCGGCGCGAGTTCAGCAAGGCGAGAGGGTTGGGGGGTAACGATCCGGCGGTTAGCACAAATAGATGGGGCATCACTTCCGCGATCGCCTCGTGGGGATCGACCTGCTCTACAATAATATTGCTCAATCCCACCGTTTTCGGGGTATCCCAAAACGCCTGTTGGGAGGGGTGGCGCATATCGGCATCCACCAGCAAGACTCGGAACCCTAATTGAGCAATAGCCAAGGCTAAATTCGCCGAAACCGTCGATTTCCCTTCCTTGGGGATAGCACTCGTCACTGCAATCACCCGAACCTGACGGTCTGAACCCAGAAACTTGAGGTTGGCGTATAACATCCGGTAGGATTCGCTAATTAGCGATCGCGGCGCATCCTTCACCGGCAGTTTTGGCTTCACCCGTTCCCCATCCTTACCATAGGACAAGCCCTTATCAATCTTCTCAAAATTGGGAATAATCCCCAATAGCGTATAACCCAAATACTCTCGCGCCTCGCGTACCGTTTTAATGCGAGTATCCTTCGCATCCAACACCAACGCAGCGACAACCGCTAAAAAGATCCCCACCACTCCACCCAAACCAAAGTTAATTTTCTTCTGGGGAGCAATCGGTCTTTCAGGAAATACCGCCGCTTGAATGACGCGAACATTTCCAATATTTTGTTCCTCAGCAATCCGCACTTCCTGCAATCGCGTCAATAGGGTTTGATAGGTAGACTGCGCCACCTCCACTTGACGTTCTAAATCTCTTTGGGATTCTTGCAGTCGGGGTAACGCATTCGCCCGTTGTTTGTGAATTGCATACTCGTTGAGCAATTCGTTGAGTTGACTATTCACCACCAAGCGGTCAACCTCAGAATTGACTAACTGTTGCATGAGGTCGAGTTGCAATTGTCCCATTTGCAAATTCCCTGGAGCGATCGCGCCTGGGGAATTCCCTAAAACTTCAATAATTCGCCTTTCTAAAACTCCTCTCAGGCGGGCTTGCTTGGTTTCGAGATCGATAATAATTGGGGCTTCATCTAGAAAGCGACTCCGTTCTAATTCTAGACGATTTTCAATGGCTTGTAATTCCGCGATCGCCTTTTGTACCCCTTCAGATTGACTTAAGGCACTCAGCGCTATTGCTTGCTGGCTATCAATTCCCGTTTGACTCCGCAGCGCAGCTACGCGCGTATTGGCACTGTTTAAAGCAACTTTTGCCTGAGTAATCTCGCCTTCGAGTCCCCCCAGAAGGGTAACGGTTGCACTCGCTTCTTGATCGAGCGCTACAATTCGATTATTTTCTTTGAAAACGCGCAAATTTGCCTCAGCTTCTTGAACAGTAAATTCACTTTTAGGGAGTTGTTCTTCAATAAACCGCCGCACGGCTGCTGCTTGAGCGCGATTGGTTTGAATGTCGTTTTCCTGATAAAATTGCATTAAGCGGTTAACGACATCTACCGCCTCTTGAGGATCGTTACTTTTAAAGGAGATTTGCAAGACATCGGTATCCTTTAAGGTCGAAATAGACAAGCGTCTTAAAAAGTCTTTACGTTTCAGCGGTTGACCTTCTTCATCTCTAAGATCCAGGGCTTGCATTACCCCTTCCGAAGTCGCTACAGAACGCACAATTGCCACTTCAGTATCTAAAGGATTTGTGGGCGGCGAATGAATTTCGGGAACTTCTTTACCGACCACAGTCACATTAGTGGTGACATTATTTTTCTTAAATAAAAGTTCGCCTTGGGCTTGATAAGTTGGCTTTTGTAAAAAAGTAATTGCCGCTGTTGCCCCAATTGCTGCACAAAAAACAATCACAGCGGGGAAGAAGCGCCGCTTAAAGACTAATCCATATTGCTTTAAGTCTATTGCATCCGAGTCTTCAAGATGTGTCATATTGAAATGCCCAATTTTGATTCAAAAAGATGCTGATAAACTTCAATAAATACATGCCTGAAGCAATGAACTAAAAGCGATCGCAACACTCTCGTTTCAAGCGGCTGTGATGAACAAGTGAGTTGAGCAATCCCCCCAAAATAGAGGAGATATCTGGGTAGATACGCGGTAGCCCCAGGGTGAGAGGCTCTAAAGAAGGCTCAGGTTGAATTGAGGATGAAAGGATAAGGGTTTGGGCAGACAGTCCCCAAGGCGCAAAAATGCCTTAAAACGTTCCTCTCAATCATAGTCTCTCCCCTCGCGAGGGTAATCCCCATCTTAGAGTTTTCTAAGGTATCTATTTTAACACCGTAATTTAGGGGAAGTCGCGATCGCCCCTTTACCCTGGAAGGGCCGGATTTAACCAGCGGATAATTTCTTTCTTGAGTTGCAGTTGTTCGCGGTAGAGAAACTCTTGCTTTACCCATTGTCCAAGGGCATCAAATGCCGTAAACTCTCGACCCGTTGCCCAGGCGATATCTTGTCCCAAGGGCGTCACATGGCTTCCCGGTAAAATTTGCAAACTCACCATATTGGCATAGCGGTATTGCAAAATTTCAAAAAGATTGGTGGTTTGGTCAATGGTATCGTTGGTAAACTTCACCAACAGATTGCGGCGAATGGGGTACGATTCGGCAATCAGCGTATTCGTTTCTATCGGCCCCGGCGTAAATTCCACATTAAAAGCCGGATTAATATTGAACTGCTGGATAAAAGGAATCGCCTGACTCGCGGGGTAATTATTATAAGAAATCAGAATATTGCCCGCCCGTTCCACCTCAAACAGGCTGTTAATCAACAAGTGTAGCTTGCAGCCCATACTATGACCCAAACCATAAATTGGGAGATAGCGCCGTCGCATCGCTGCAGTGGCCTGCAAGCGGTCTAAGGCGGTTTCAAAACTATTTAACACCGACCGGGCGATCGCGCCATGATCGAGAGTATTGACAAACGGCGTCGCAATTATCGCATAACCTTGATGGGCTAACTGTTCCAACAACCACCGATAGGTCAGTTGGGGGCTGTGGCCACAAAAGCGCCCCTAAAAATGTACGATCGCAATAGGGTGACGGGGAATAATCACCCAGTTTCCTGCAACTTCCTGCCAATCCATTAACCCAGCCCTGTCTTTAATCCTTCGCAATACTCTTAGTGTAGATGAATGCTTTTATTTCGGTCGTGGGACAAGACGCCGCCGTGAATTTATTGCAAAGCGCGATCGCCAAACAGCAGATCGCCCCGGCTTACCTATTTGTCGGGCCGTCGGGAATTGGCAAAAGTTTGACCGCCCAAGCCTTTATCGAGGCGTTATTTTGCCACGGGTTAAGCGAGGCGGACGCCCTCGTTACCAAACAACGCCTGCGCGATCGCAACCACCCCGATGTCCTTTGGATAGAACCCACCTACTCCCACCAAGGTCAGCGCCTCACCGCCGCCGAAGCCGCCGAAGCCGGACTGAAGCGCAAAACGCCCCCACAAATTGCCATTTCCCAAATTCGCGACCTCAACCCCTTCCTCGGTCGCCCTCCCCTGTGGGCTAACCGTTCCCTGGTGGCGATCGACCAAGCGCAAACAATGGCAGAAGCGGCGGCTAACGCCCTCTTGAAGACCTTAGAAGAACCGGGAAAAGCCACAATCATCTTAATTGCCCCTAGCGTTTCTTCCTTGCTGCCCACCATTATCTCGCGCTGCGCGGTCGTCCCGTTTTACCGCCTGGGGACGGAAGCAATGGCCAAGGTGTTGAAGCGCCAAGCCTACGGAAACTTACTAGAACGCCCGGAAATTCTGGCACTTGCCCAAGGCAGTCCTGGAGAAGCGATCGCCGCCTGGGAACAAATGCAAGCTATTCCCCCCAACTTACTCGAAAAGTTGGCAACCCCTCCGCAAACCTGGCGATCGGCCCTGGAACTGGCTAAGGATGTGGATAAAATTCTCGATACTGAGGCGCAATTGTGGCTAATTGACTATTTACAACAAAGTTATTGGCAAAAAAACTACCCCGTCCCCCTGTTGCAAGCTTTAGAAACGGCACGTCGCCAACTCCTGAGTTATGCAAATCCGCGTTTAGTCTGGGAAGTGATGCTGATGGGGATGTGCGCTTAGGGGCTGTAGGTTTGAGTTCGCCACCAAAGCGCGATCGCCATTACGGTAGAGGGGAATAAAACCACCCCTAGCGCTAGCATGGAACTTGGGGGGAGATCTAAAAACGGCCCGCCATATTTAATCGCCACAGATAGCAGTAACGAGGCGACCAGGACTTTGAGGATAAAATTCACCGTAGCACTCCATTTACAAAGGGCGATCGCGCGACTCTAATTGTCTAATCCGTTGTTCTAAGCTAAAATCGCTCGTTCCGGCGATCGTTTCTAGATTCGCAATCCGATCTTCCAATTGTCTGAGGCTTTCGGCTTTATCGAGTTGCTTCTTATCCGACAGCCAAACCGCCGCCGTTCCTCCAGCAGCCCCAGCAGCAATTGAAATGGGTAACAAGACGCTATAGCGCATCCCGGAGGCAAAAATGACGCTGAGTGCGATCATCCCCGTCGCATAAGACCAAATCGTTTTAGTCGTTTTGCTGCGAATATCCTCTTGCGATTGTGGTTCGCGATGGTTTGACATCAGCCGATTCCCAATTCTGGTCTATCTCCAGCTTAACTCAGGATGCTTCTGGGGCTGAAACGATTACAATTCTAAAGAGCGATCGCCCATTAGAGAGAACGCATGGTTATTGAGTGGTTACGATTTCAGGTTCCTACCGCCTTACGAGAAAAGTTTATTCAGCTAGACGATCGCATTTGGAGTCCCTTTTTAGCCAGTTACCCCGGCTATCTGAGTAAAGAGATTTGGATTAACCCGGATGAGGAAACAGAAATTGCGATCGCCATTCGTTGGGAAAGCCTAGAAGCCTGGAAATCCATCCCTTCCGAACGCCTCCAGCAAGTGGAAGCTGAATTTTCCCAAGCCATGTCAGGAGACTATCAACTCCTCGAAGGCAAAGCCTATCAAGTGCGAAAATTTCCCCAAACCTCCCCCACAAGCTAGAATGGGCAACTAGCGGGCTTTTTCAGGCTTGCTGCGCCCCGTTAGCCTTTCTAACTCACCATGCCGGAGTGTCCCACCTGCCATCAAACCGTTGATGCGAAAGCGCTAAACTGTCCCTATTGTCGCACGCCCCTCAAAGCCTTCGGTCATCCTGGGATTCCCCTGCATCGCGCCACCGGAAGCGAATCCCTCTGCGAGACTTGCACCTACCACGCCGACGACACCTGCAACTATCCCCAACGCCCCGACGCCCGCGAGTGTACGATGTATCAAAACCTGGCTGAAACCCAGCAGCAAGAAATGATGCGCCATTCGTTAGCCAACCGTTCTGGCTTCGATCTGGTTTCTGTGCAAAAGTGGATTCAAAGAAATCCCCTAGTCACGATTTTGCTGGCTTTAGTGCTAGTCAGTTTATTGCTAGCTCAATAGGGATGGCGATCGCTACAAGACTTTTATAAAGAGTTCAGGAAGTTGAGAAGGTCTTTAAACGAAGGGCAGCGATCAGAACAAAGCTCCAAATTTAGCATTTCCGCTAATTCAACATTCATATTAGTGCTATAACGAGGCTTTCTCTTTTCGTTCATTGATAATTTGATCAATTCTTCCTTGGGTTTTTCAATTAGGTGAGGATTTTGGGTTGCCTTACCTTGTCCCCGTCCAACATATCTAACAACCTCTGGATCGGACCAGAACCAAGCTTCTAACTCTTCAATCGGAATACAGATATGTTTATTAATTCCCTGAATTTTAGCAGATTCTTTCTCTAAGGTATCTCGCAGTTTCTGTTCATTATTAAGGGTGTTATTCTGGGGGTTACGATCGAGATCGTGGAGAATGATAAAAGCAGTACAGCCTTCATTAGATAAAACCTGAATTTTTGCTGCTAGCTTTCTTCGTAATGTACTACAGCCTTTAGATGCCCACGACTTCGTTTTCATCTGGACACCTAGCACGCGATGGACAATTTTCCGGAGTGCATTGCAGTCCGTATCATCTTCAGCAATTAAGGCAATCAAACAATCACTCATCAAGAATGCCGCTGTAAAGCCAATCGCCTAAGTCTCCTTGTTCGTCAAGATATTCGACGACTTTTCGGATCTCTTCTTCTTGTAACTTACGAATATTTGTCCGTCCCTGATTTCGATAAACTAAATTGAGTTTATCTGGGCTAGTCCACGCTACAACTTGGGGTGAATGAGTGGAGAGAATCAAGTTTCCGTCAAAAGTATATGCTTCAATTTCATTGAGTAACTTGTCTAACATCCCAGGATGAATTTGAGTTTCAGGTTCTTCAATAATTGTGGTTGCACTAGGATAAGAAGAAATTATTTCTAGGAGAATAGATAAAACCCGTAGCGTTCCATCAGACAGCAATCCAAGATTGATGCCATCAATTAACACAGATGATAAATATTCGTCACCTTCTCCCCTTACCTTCTCTTTAGAACTCTCACTTAAAACAAACTTCTGTTCTGTTATTTTACTGCCAAGTCCAACTCGCTGACACACCTTTTCAAGTTCGCTAAGCTCTTCCGTATCTAGAAGTCGAAGTATTTTGCGAGCAAGGTTATCGACTAAACCCAATGAACCTGAAGCCATCATCCCTCTACCCGATACCCGTATGAGAGAAGGACGCCGCCTAGAAGTTTGGCGAATCGGAATTTTTCCAAGAAGGCGAACTCCCCTTAAAATGGCACGAATCCAGCGCATCTCATCAGGTAGCTTTAATCGCGCATTTTCTGGAAGATGCGCTTGTCGCAGCGAACTCGTATTTCCTAGGATAGTAATAACAGGTTCATCCCCCTGTCTCAGGGTGGTTACTCCAGCTTCAGTTGTCCATAATACTTCTTTATTTTCATCAAGATATTGGCAGCTTTCATTCCAAGAAAACTGGCTTTCTTCTGAGCTATCACTTGTAGATTCATCTATATCTGTATTGTCTGTTGAATGAGGAAAGAATATTAGCTCGTACCGATATCCAAGCCGACGCTCAGTTGGTGTTAGAACTTCTATTTCTAATATTTTTGGAATACTCTCGCTATCAAAGAATCGAAACGGGTTTAACCGACCAATAGCCGATGATGAGATTGCATCAAATCCTTCGAGTATCGCTGACTTGCCCGCCCCGTTACGACCCACTAATACTCCAACGCGATCGCGCAGAGATACTGATACTCGACCGCCTAAAGCAGTCCAACCGTCAAGAGTAAAAGATAAGAGGCGAGGCTGATTGGTATCGGGCAAAATATAGTTTTTCCTTTTAGGCTAACGATTTCAGTCAATTTTACCTGATGATAGTTCTATTGACTGACTATCCTAGAGTAGCTTGCTAAGATAATTTCCGATAACTCTAGACTTCAGCAGCCGTAACTTCAATAGTGGGTACGTTATCTTCTGGAGGGGGTTCCATCACTTCATCTTCCTCTTCTTGGAAGACGGCGAGATCGAACCAGAAGGTTGTTCCTACCCCAACTTCGCTGACTAACTGAACGCGGCTGTGGTGTTTTTCAATAATATTGCGGACGATGGATAAACCTAAGCCCGTTCCTTCGAGGGTGTGAACGCGGTTTTCTACCCGGAAGAAGCGATCGAAAATGGCTTCTTGATCTTCTGCATCAATGCCAATTCCGGTATCGGAAACTTCAATGCGAACCAGGTGATTTTGCAGTTTGTGAGATTGGGAATCGACCCATTTCCCTCGTTCTGATTCTAAGTCGAGAAGATAGGCGCGGATTTTGACCTGTCCGCCCGGTTCGGTGAATTTTAGCGAGTTGCCAACCAGATTGGTGAAAACTTGTAACAAGAGGTCATAATGCCCTAAGACTGGGGGTAAATCGGCTTCAATGTCTTGAGAGAGTTCGATTCCCTTATCTTTGGCGTTGAGTTGATAGGTTCTTAGGGTTTGTTCGATGGGTTGGGCAATTTCTACCGCATCAAAATGATAAATTCGGCAGGATTCCAAGCGCGATAAATCGAGAACATCGTTAACTAGGCGGGTTAAGCGATCGGTTTCGTGATTGGCGGTTTCTAAGAAGTCGCGGCGTTCAACTTCTGTCAGTTCGTCCCCATATTCGTAGAGGGTTTCAATAAAGCCTTTGATGTTAAAGAGTGGCGTTCTTAATTCGTGGGAAACGTTGCTGATAAACTGACTTTTGGCTTCGTTGAGTTCGACTTCGCGGGTGATATCCTGCACTGTCATGGCGATCCCTTTGAGGTTTTCGCGATAGCGATCGCCCAAATGCTGCTTCTGTTCATCCTCTTCGTACAGAATACACTCAGTTGCCTGCGATCGCTCTGGCAAGTCGCACCGATCCTCTGTCTCGCTTAAACAATGCTGACACAAAGCTTCCTCATCGCTGGCCCGATGCGATAATACAGTCGTTAGGAGAATGCGAACGGTTCGGTTAACGGGTTCTGTAAGGGTAATCCGATATTCTGCCCCCTCCCGGCTGCTACCTGGTAAAGTTCCGGCCGCAATTTCCTTTAAAGGTCGCGTCAGCTTCACTTGGATCGGGGGTGGCAAGTGTTTAATGACAACATCGCCAGTAATATTTTGATTTTCCCAATTGAAAATCCGCCGCGCTGTTGGATTCACCAAAATAATCTGTAAATTGGTATCTAGCAGCACTGCCCCATCGGCGATTGTAGAAACCAAGGTTTCTAACTTAGCTTTTTCTGCCGTCAGTTCTTCAATATTTTGCTCTTCATAGCTTTCTAGGCGTTCTGCCATTTCATTAAAGCTAAAAATCAGTTCTCCGAGTTCCCCACCTAGCGGCAAGTCAATGCGCTGTTTAAAGTTCCCGGCTGCAATATTTTTCACCCCAACCAGTAACTCTTTAATCGGTTTGGTAATGGTTAAGGCATTAAAGACCGCCCCTAAAATCACCATTGCCCAAATCGAGACAAATACTGCTATGGTGACATCGCGAGTCAGGTTAGAAGACGCGACAACCGTAGGATTCGGGTTAATTCCAATCGCCAGAACGCCTAAATACTCATTTTGATGTCTTAAAGGCACAAACACATCCGTCACTTCCCCATCTGGCGTCAGGTGTTGGCGAACCAGCGGTACCTCTTCATTAGCGGCGTAGTTATCGGGAAGTTGAATGCGCCGTCGGATCGTCAGGGAGTTTTGCACTTCCGACTCCCAAAACGGAATTCCGAAGAAAATATTGCCCTGTTCGTCTGCATACAGCATATAACGGACGCTAGAGGTGCTTTCGTAGAAGCGTTGCGAAAAACGGGCCACCTCTGTCAGGTTATTCTCGGCGACTAAGGGGGCAACGTTTGCCGAGAGTAATAAACCCAGGTCGCGACCGAAACGCGTATCATTAAGCCGCGCATCTTGTTGAATGGTATTGACTGCCCAGAAGGTCAGACCGCTCATAATTAAGGACACCACCAGGGTAGCGGCGGCCATTAATTTGGTCTGGAGGGTAAACTCCGACCACCAATGGGCAATAATTTCTCCGAATCTTTTTAGCAAGGTCAGCATAGTGCATTCAAACTTAAAAATTAAAAATTTGTCATTTTTAACTTTTAATCCTACTCGCTCATTCTGACACGATGGCCGATATCTCGCCGATAGTACATTCCCTCAAATTCAATCGCTTCGCAAGCGCTGTAGGCGATCGCAAACGCTTGGTCGTAGGTTTCGCCCACCGCCGTGACGTTGAGTACCCGTCCCCCATCTGTCACCAGTTGGCTGCCATTGAGTTTAGTTCCTGCATGATAGACGATCGCGCCCTGGCTTTCGGCTGACTCTAATCCGGCGATCGCTTTATGCTTGTCAAAACTCCCCGGATAGCCTCCCGAAGCCAGCACCACGCCCGCACAAACCCCCGGTTTCCATTCAATTTTCGGGATGCTCGCTAAATTCCCTTTCGCAGTCGCCAGCAACAAATCTTCCAAAGGCGTAGCCAACAATGGCAAAATTACCTGGGTTTCTGGATCGCCAAAGCGACAGTTAAATTCAATCACCTTGGGTTCTCCCTGGGGGGTAATCATCAACCCAGCGTAGAGAATACCGCGATAGTCAATTCCCCGGTTCCGCAGCGCTGCCACCGCAGGCGCTAAAATCTCTTGGTGAATGCGGTCTAGTAACTGGGGCGTCACAATTGGGGCGGGTGCATAGGCCCCCATCCCTCCCGTATTGGGGCCAGTGTCTCCTTCACCGATGCGCTTGTGATCTTGGGCGCTGAGTAAGGGGCGAATGGTCTGTCCATCCGTTAGCGCCAATAGGGAAACTTCTTGCCCGGTTAAACATTCTTCAATGACGAGTTGCTTACCCGCATCGCCAAATTGTCCTCCAAAGGCAGCAGTAATTGCCGTTTTAGCTTCTTCCCAGGTTTGGGCAACGGTGACACCCTTCCCGGCCGCCAAACCATCGGCTTTAATAACGATAGGGACGCCTTGGGATTGAGCATAGGCTTTAGCGCTGGCTTCGTCGGTAAAGACCTCGGCTTTGGCGGTGGGAATACCGGCCTCTTGCATCAGGGCTTTTGCCCAAGCTTTACTCGACTCAATTTGCGCGCCCGCCTGGGTGGGGCCAAAAACCGTGAGGTTTTGCTGGCGAAGGAAGTCGGTGATGCCTTGGGCGAGGGGGACTTCAGGCCCAACGACAATTAAAGAAATTTCATGGACGAGGGCAAACCGGGCAATGCCTTCAAAGTCTGTCACCCCAAACGCCATGTTGCTACAGCGTTCTAAGCTGGCAGTTCCGCCATTTCCGGGGACGCAGACGACTTTTTTAACGCGAGAAGATTGTAAAAGGGTGCGCGCGATCGCGTGTTCTCGTCCACCACTACCAACCACCAAAACCTTCACGTTGTTCTCTCACCTTTGCCACTCAAAATGCATCTAATTATGCCACAATGTTTGATTTTCAGTAACTTTAACGAGACTTTGTGACTGCTTCTTTACAAGCAGCCACGACCTGCTGCGTCCTCACCGTTAATATTCATCAATTCTTGCTGGAGTTCGTTTATGAGCCGGGAAATCAGCATCCGCAATTTCGGGGTATGGTTTGGGATGGTGTTGAGTCTGGGGGTGTTGGGGTTGGGTTCGCCTGCGATCGCAGCCCGCAGAAACGCGCCGGATCGCTTTCCTCCTAACCCATTGGAGATCCAAGCCCCAGATCCGCTATTACCGAACCCTAAAGCGCCGTTAAGCGGCTCGGAAGCCGAAGCGTTAGGGGTAGCTTTAGATGGACTCAATCTAGAGGCTCTGGCGCAACTCAGGGCGGGGGATCGCGCACAAGCATTTGAAACCTGGTATCGGGAACTGCGCTTGCGTCGGGCGTTGGGGCCGATGGCGGAGGTGGAAGCCTTGGGACGAGTGGGGAGTTATGCTTGGGGAGAAAATAACGCTCCAGTTGTTCGAGTCATTACCCGCCGCTTAGAGCAAATTCAAGCCACCGCCCAAACCCAAAATCCTCCAGATTGGGGCGTATTGCGGCAGTTAGGCGCGGCGTATCAGCAACTTCGCACCCCCGAACAGGCGATCGCTATTTACGAGCAACTTCTAACCCATGCCCGGACTCAGGAAGACCGCGCCTCTGAATTAGAGACGTTGCAAACAATGGGGCAATTGTATCTGGGATGGCTGAATTATCCAAAAGCAGGGGCCATTTATCAGGAGTTGTTAACGGATGCCCAGGCTAGAGGCGATCGCAATTCCCAAATTACCCTCTATCAACAGCTAGCCTATATCTACGATCGACAACAACAGGTGCAACCCGGTATTGACGCGCGGCTGGCTTTAGTGGAACTCTACACCCAAGCCAATCGCCTGCGGGAAGTTCCTCAGTTAAAATTAGCGATCGCCGCTAACTACGAAACCCTTGGCGAACTGCAAAAAGCCGCCACCCAATACGAAGAAGCCTTTACCCTGGCTCAAACCCTACAACAGCTAGACGATGCCGCCATTGCTTTAGAACGCTTAGGTCAACTCTATCGCCAAGAGCAACAACTTGAAGCTGCCCTAGAAGTCTATAAAATTCTGCTATTAGTCAACTCCCAAGCCTACGATGTCTACGGGATGATGAACACCTACGATCGCATGGCTCAAATCAGCCTCTCGCGCCAAGACTATCCCCAAGCCTTAGCTTCCTACCGCCGAGCCTTAGCCCTCGCCGAGCAGTTGAAGATTCGCCGCAACCATTTTATCCGCCAAATAGAGCAAATCGATCGCCAAATGAACCCCACCCCGCCGCCGACTACCCCAGATCCGCTCTAAAAGCGATCAAAATTAAGGCAAAATAGGGGTGAATCTGATGGCTTAACCCGGCTCGACGGGACTTCAGGATCGTGAATAATAAGTAAAAGATAATTAACGTCCCGCAATTCATGGATATTACGGAGTTTTTTCAACAAAGTTCGGGTAAGTGGTTTTCTCAGCGAACTGCTCACCACCTCGCCTTTAAACAAACAGAGTCGGGTCAATCGAATATTGAAATTGCCATGCTAGAGGCAAACGATCCCGCCATTGCCAAACTCTGCGAACAATATCAAATCGATCCGGCTTTGGCTTTATGTGGCGCTCGCGTTTCGTGGAATGGCACGATGGACTGGGATGAAGAAAAGCATAGTGGTTCTACTGTTCTAGTTCCTGTTGCCGATCCAGACAAGCCGAATGAGGGGAAACTACTACGCGAAGTGGGTTATGCCGAAAAGGTCCCCGTCGCTGGACGTTACGTGATGGGTGACGATGGTGCTTTAACCCTGATCACGGACTACGAAACCATGTATTCTGAGGAACGCTTGTGGTTTGCTAGCCCCAATTTGCGATTGAGAACGAGCATCCTGAAGCGGTTTGGCGGCTTTAGTATGGCGTCGCTGTGTTCGGAAATTCGCATGGGGGTAACGGCTCCACCCCAATCCTAAAATTGGGGAGAGACGCGGATTCACGTCTCTCCCTGCGGGGTTATTTGCGTTTAAATAGACCAGAAACTGCATTAGTGACGTTTGCAACGGTGTTTTGAATTAAATTCCCTGCACCGGGTTGCGGGGGGACAGCAAGCTGGATGGGTTCGTCTGCAAACTCTTCGCCTTTGAGTTTGTAGCCGTACTCTAGGTTTTGCTGGTTTTTCCGCAGAATGGGATACAGGCGAAAAGCACCTTGGCGCAAGTCTTCTAAGTTGGCGAAAATCGCTTGGTTAATTTGATTGCTGCGATTCACGGTCAGAGAGCCAACGGGGTACCAGTTTTTTTTATCTTTGATCCGAGCAAAAATCGCAAACTCTGGCATCCCTTTAGAGGACATTTTTTCATATTGCTTTTCCGCTTTGACGCGTCGAGCCGTGTTGCTGCTGTTTTTCTGGGGTTGCGGTTTCCCAAATCCTGTTTTAGCGGGCATTGTGACGGATTCCTGAGAGACTTTTACAAAAGTTTATAATATTTTGCGGGGTCTAAACAACTTATACAATTTTACGATTCCCAGACAATCCACCGGGGTCAGTCGCTCTTGTGGGAATTGTCGGGGGAGAAAGCAAATTGAGGTTCGCACTTTGGCTAGATGTGCCGGGTGCAAAACTCTGTTTGTCTGATTAAGACGCGCAAACCCAACATAACCTTTATGATGATTGGGAGGCGAAGCGATCCCAAAAGGGCGATCGCATCTTCTTTCAAGCAAGGACTCGACCAATGGGATACATTATTTCCACTGTCAATATGAAAGGTGGCGTTGGGAAAACGACGCTAACCGTCAATCTCGCAACTTCGCTCGCCAAGCATTACAATAAGCGGGTTCTCGTCATAGACCTAGACACGCAAATTAGTGCAACGCTGAGTTTAATGCAGCCATCTCACTTCGCGAAACTCCGCAAAGAACGGCGTACCTGTCGCCAGCTCATCGCCAAAGCCATTAACCCGCTGGTTCAGTCTAACTATGCAATTCAAGACTTGATTCAGCCGTACATTTGTGCTGTCAAAGGGTTAGATTTATTACCCGGAGACATCGATATGTACGATGAATTTTCAGTCTCAGAAATGATGTACGAAAAAGCCGCTTATCACGAAGGCGCAAATCAATCTCCTCGCACCGGCCCCACCAATTTTGAGCAGGTTTGGAATAACTTTGAGCGCGTGCTAATTCGGGGGATTTTAAGCCCTGTAATTTCCGAATACGATTTCATTATCTTAGATTGCGCTCCCGGTTATAATCTTCTCACCCGCAGCGCTCTCACGGCTAGCGACTTTTACATGCTTCCGGCTAAACCCGAACCCCTATCGCTGATTGGGATTCAGTTGCTTGAAAGACGGTTAGCCCGGTTGCGAGAAGTCCATAAAGATACGAATCCTTTGAACATTGAAATGTTGGGAATTGTCTTTACAATGGCAGGCGGATTGATGAATCGCTACTACCGCCAAGTTATGAATCGCGTCACGGAAGATTATAGCGCTGCCAAAATTTTTAGCACGCGCATTCCCGCCGATGTCAATGTCTCGAAAGCAGTAGATAGCGGAATGCCTGTTGTTTTAGCTCATCCGGGTTCAGCAGGGGGAAGAGCCTTTCAACGTTTAACTCAAGAAACGCTACACAAACTTGAACTGATTGCAGGTAAAAAGGAGCAAAAAGTTAAAGTCAATCTAGCAGAGTTGGAGTAGGGGAATAGTACCGAGTTCCGAGTACCGAGTTCCGAGTAGCAGGAGAATCACAAGTGCAAAGTTTTGGTTTGGGGTTAAGGAAAAAGTACAAAGTACAGATTTCCGTAACCCCTTCAGAAAAGCCCACTCAGCACTCAGCACTTTACACTCAGCACTTAGAAAAGCACTTTTAAAACTCCCCTGCTAGTGCAGCAATGCAACGCTCGCAGATTTCGGGATGTTCTGAAGATTGTCCCACGTAGGGAGAATAGTTCCAGCAGCGATCGCACTTTTGTCCATCTGCCTTGGTAACACCCACTGCTAGCCCCTCAGATTTTAGCTGATGCTGTAACCCTTCAATTGCCGTTGGGGTATCTACTAATTCCACCTGCGAAGCCAGGAACAGATAGCGCAACTCATCCACCCCATTCGTCAGGATAGCCGGAGGGGTGAGGGAGGGCGTTGTTACAGAGGATTGAGGTTGAACGGCTGTTTCCCCAGAAGTGGGTTGAACCGTATCTTGGGGTGCCGGTTTAGCGGCGTCGTCTCCAAAATACTGCGTTTTAACAGCCATGACATTCTGCCAAAGCTCTTGACGGGTGGAGGCTTGCAAGCCATAACGGGCAACCCCCCAACCGAAAACGCCAATCCCAACAATCTCGAAGAAGAAGCCCACCAGGGGTAATTTCAGTACCGATTCTGCCACCGATAAACCAAAGTTTAACGCCGCGATCGCCAATAAGATCCACAGAACATTCAGCAAGGGTTTCTGATAGCGGTTATACCCTTCCCCCAAGATTTCCGGGAGTTCAGAGATATAGCGCAAGGCCCGATCCAGATATTGCGCCGAGGTTTGTAACACCTCTTCCACAGGTTCGGGCACCGGAACTTCGGCTGAGGGGTCGCTAGCTGGCTCTGCGGGCGTTGGTGCTGGCGCAGGGGCGTTTGCGGTCTCCACCGTCGCTTCCGGGGCAACCAGCGCGTTTAAGGCGTCTCTGAGCGGTTCATCAGAGACATATAGCAGTACCTTCGCCTCTAGGGAAGAGCCAATGGTTTTCTCTGTTCTGGCTTGTTCGAGAACCTTATTAACTTCGCCGCGTACTTGGCGGAATTGCTTCCAGGTTTTCGCCAATTCTGGCTGATGCCATTGCGGATCGAGTTTTACCCAACCTGCGGCAAAGACCGAGGCGTGGGGGGTAGGATAGGGGAGATTTTGCCAGATATCTTCTGCCATGTGACAGAGGACGGGCGCGATCGCCTTTGCTAGAGTTTCGAGTGCGATCGCTAAAACCGTCTGACAACTGCGCCGTCTTTGAGCATTCACCGCGCTGATATACAGCCGATCCTTGGCAATATCGAGATAGAAATTGGATAAATCGATCGCGCAGAAATTCTGCACCGTTTGGAAAAAGCGGAAGAACTGATAAGACTCAAACGCCTCCGTCACCTCCCCAAACACTTCCGTTATCCGGTGCAGCATATACTTATCGAGATCCGGCAACTCCTCATAGGGAACCGCATCCTTAGCGGGGTCAAAATCATCCAAATTCCCCAACAAAAACCGCGCCGTGTTGCGAATCTTGCGGTAAACATCCCCCAATTGCTTGATGATATTTTGTCCAATCAGCACATCCGAAGAATAGTCTACCGACGACACCCACAAACGCAGCACATCCGCACCATAAGCCGGGTCCGTCTTCTGATTCGATCCGCCTTCAATAATCGCCATCGGATCGACCACATTCCCCAAAGACTTACTCATCTTCCGGCCTTGTTCATCTAACACAAAGCCATGAGTTAAAACCGTCTTATAAGGTGCATGACCATTCGTCGCCACGCTAGTCAGCAAACTTGACTGGAACCAACCCCGATGTTGATCTGAGCCTTCCAGGTACATATCCACCGGGTAGCCTAATTCCGGACGCTGTTGCGCCACCGCCGCCCAAGAAGAACCCGAATCAAACCAGACATCCATCGTATCGGTGCCCTTATAATAGTTCTTCCCATTATTGCGATAGGACTCTGGTAACAATTCCTCAACCGACAACTCCCACCACGCATCCGAACCACTTTTCGCGATAATGGCTTGGACATGCGCGATTGTTTCCTCATTCAACAGCGGTTCGTGAGTTTCCTCATCGTAAAATACCGGAATCGGTACCCCCCAACTCCGCTGGCGCGAAATACACCAATCCGAACGTTCCGACACCATCGCCGTAATCCGGTTTTCCCCTTGCTTCGGAATCCATTCCACTTCCGAAATTGCCTTCATCGCCTCTTCCCGGAAGCCATCCACGCTAGCAAACCATTGCTCTGTTGCGCGGAAAATCGTCGGTTTCTTCGTCCGCCAGTCGTAGGGATACTTATGGACGTAAGCCTCTTCCTTCAGCAAAGAATTGGCTTCCGTCAGCGCCTTGATAATTTCGCCGTTAGCATTCTTAAGGACATTCAACCCCGCAAACGGCCCAGCTTCGGCTGTAAAATCGCCATTCTCATCCACCGGAGACAAAACCGGCAAACCGTAGCGCTGACCCACGATAAAATCTTCTTGACCGTGACCGGGTGCAGTATGGACTAAACCCGTACCCGATTCCGTGGTGACATAATCGCCGCCAATCACAATCGGACTTTCCCGGTCAAACAGGGGATGCTTGTAGGTAGAATGTTCTAAATCTTTACCTTTAATCTTGGCTTTCACCGTTAGCGGCGTTCCCAAGGTTGCCGATAGCCGTTCAATCACCTCTGCTGCCACTAACAAATACTTGGCGTTAGCGGGTTCGTAGTCTGGGTCAGCTTCCACTACGGCATATTCTAATTCTGGATTGACTGCAACCGCCAAATTTGCCGGAATCGTCCAAGGCGTCGTCGTCCAGATCGCCACCCACAGCGTCTCTAAATAAGGCTTTAACGCGGCGGCAGCTTTTGAGAGCTTTTTCATCTTAAAAGCCGCGTAGATACTCTGTGAAGTATGACCTTCCGGATACTCCAACTCGGCTTCAGCCAGCGCTGTCTTAGAACTTGGACTCCAGTGAACGGACTTTAAGCCGCGATAAATATAGCCCTTGAGAACCATCTGCCCAAAGACTGCAATCTGAGCCGCTTCGTATTCTGGTCTTAAGGTTAGATAGGGGTTATCCCAATCTCCCCAAACGCCAAATCGTTTAAAACCTTCTCGCTGTTCCTCAACGGTTTTCAGCGCAAAGTCTCGCGCCTTTTGTCGCAGTTTCAACGGGGTGAGGCCTTCCCGTTCTTTGGCAGACATATTCTGCAAGACTTTCAATTCAATAGGCAACCCATGACAGTCCCATCCCGGCACGTAACGACCCTTACGCCCTTGCAGAAGCTGATATTTGTTGACGATATCCTTGAGGATCTTATTCAGGGCGTGACCCATGTGCAGCGACCCATTGGCATAGGGCGGCCCATCATGCAAAATAAAGGCTTCGCCAGGGTTGTTCTGCGACAAGGTTTCGTAAATTTGATGGTTGGCCCAAAACTTTTGGAGTTCGGGTTCGCGCTTGGCTGCGTTAGCCCGCATATCAAACTTAGTCCTGGGCAGATTAACAGTATCTTTGTAGTTATTTGCGGCTGTCACAGTCCAATACCGATGGCTTATACAGGGTTGCTCAACCATTATGGGCTAGAAGCCGATCGCGCTTCAAGTTTCTTTGCGTTCCTCTGGGGAAGATTCTGAAGCAGAATGAGTAGACTGTGAAGCCTCAGAGCCAGTATCTTCAGGTGTTTGAGCCGCCTCAACTAAATCTGGATCTGG
Source organism: Geitlerinema calcuttense NRMC-F 0142 (assembly GCF_030285425.1). Taxonomy (NCBI): domain Bacteria; kingdom Bacillati; phylum Cyanobacteriota; class Cyanophyceae; order Geitlerinematales; family Geitlerinemataceae; genus Geitlerinema; species Geitlerinema calcuttense. The sequence continues at coordinate 57,031 of NZ_JASVEJ010000035.1, forward strand.
AGAATTGGGTCGTTGTAAAACTTCTTCAGAATCTGGCGACTCTGGGGAGGATGACAGGCTATCCGAAGTTTGAGCGGGTTCAACCAAGTCAGTCTCTGGGGAAGTGGCTGATGGCACCTCTTGTTCGGCGGTGGGTAAGTGGGTTTCTACAGAGGCAACTTCTACGGTTTCCGGTGGGGTCAAGGCTTCCGCTGGAGGAACGATTTCGGGAACCGTAGGCGCTTCGCTAGCATCGACGGATGTAGTGTCTACCGGGGAAGTCTCTTCTAAATCTCCAAAATCAAAATCCTCATCTATGCTCGTTTCAGCCGCCGGAGGAGTGGCTGTTGTCGGAAAAGGTTTAGAGGTGGGTTGAGCTTTCGGCTTTTTAGCCAAGCGCGTTTTCACAAAGCTGACTAAGCGGCCGGCTTGAGCAAAAGCTTTAGACTGGGGTTTTTTGGCGGTTGGAGATTTAACTTCTGTGGGTTTTACTGCGGGTGGCTCAGGGTTCTCAGGCGCTTCATCTGCGGGGGTGGAGATAGCCGCGTCTGGAGATTGTTCGCCAGCATCTATAGGCGTTTCTGGGGTGGCTACGGCGGCGATGTCTTCTGGCGTTTCTGGGGTTGCGGTATCTTCTAGTGTTTCCGGTGTTACAACAGTTGCAGTATCCTCTGGCGTTACGACAGTTGCGGTATCTTCTGGAGTAACAACCGCTTCTACCGTCGAGGGCTTTTCTAAGGTTGTTTTAACGGGAGCAGTTGGCTTCAATTTCCCAGTCAGCCGCTGGGGAAGCTGCTTCAAGCTATCGATAAGTTTAACGGGTAAATCTTCAGAAACGGGGGTTTGTTGAACGCTAGGAGTCAGGGCGCGTCGCATCATTAAGGTTTGCCACCCTAGCCAGCCGAGGAGAGCAACACTGGCGGTTTGACCGAGGAGAAGACCCCCTCGAATCTGACCGGCACACACCCACAAAACCAGAGCATAAAATAATCCTACGCCACTCCAGATAAAATCTCCTTTGCGATAAACTTCTGGGAAAAAAAGGGCTGCGGTGTATAGGACTAGACTGCCCAAACCGACAGCAAATGCCAGGATGTATGCAAGCATTGGCTAGGTCTCCCTGCGATGCGATCGACAAACACGTTTTAGTGGTTTACACGGTCATTTTACCCTTCAGATAGAGGCTTAATGTCTTCTTTACGGGACAACTTAGGAGATCGAGATACCCTGAAAGGGAATTTGTCCTCGATCGATCTGTGCTGTAGGTATTAGTTAGAGACGTTTATGACACAGCAAAAACAAAGCTTTGGGGTGATTGGTTTGGCCGTAATGGGGGAAAACCTAGCGCTGAATGTAGAGCGTAATGGGTTCCCGATTTCTGTTTACAACCGAACTTCCACGAAAACGAAGGAGTTCATGGCGGAGCGGGCCCAAGGAAAAAATGTCAAAGATACTTATTCTATTGAAGAGTTTGTTGAATCGCTAGAACGACCCCGCAAAATTTTAGTGATGGTAAAGGCTGGAAAGCCTGTAGACGCAGTTATTGAGCAACTTAAGCCCCTCTTAGATGAAGGGGATATGATTATCGACGGTGGGAATTCGCTCTATGAGGATACGGAACGCCGCACCAAGGAGTTAGAGTCTACGAAACTGGGTTTCGTGGGAATGGGGGTGAGCGGTGGTGAAGAAGGCGCTCTCAATGGCCCTAGTTTGATGCCAGGAGGGACGGAACAGGCCTATGGCGAACTGGCTCCGATTTTGACGAAAATTGCAGCCCAGGTGGATGATGGCCCTTGCGTCACCTTTATCGGGCCGGGGGGCGCGGGTCACTATGTCAAAATGGTACATAACGGGATTGAGTATGGCGATATGCAGTTGATTGCAGAAGCCTACGATTTACTCAAAAATGGGTTGGGTTTAGACCACAATCAGTTACATGATGTGTTTGCTGAGTGGAATGAGACGGAAGAACTCAATTCGTTTTTAATTGAAATTACGCGAGATATCTTTAAGTACATCGATCCGGAAACGGGTCAGCCGCTGGTTGATGTCATTATGGACTCGGCGGGTCAAAAGGGAACGGGACGCTGGACGGTGGTCAGCGCTCTAGATTTAGGGGTCAGCATTCCGACCATTACGGCGGCGGTGAATGCTCGAATTCTTTCGTCTTATAAGGATCAGCGGCTCACGGCTTCTAAGCAATTAACCGGCCCGACTCACAAGTATCAAGGCGATGCGAAGGCGTTTGTCAACAAGGTTCGCGATGCGCTCTACTGCTCGAAGATTTGTTCCTACGCTCAGGGGATGGCGCTGTTGAGTAAGGCGTCTGAGGATTTTGATTATTCTTTAAGCCTGAGCGAAATTGCCCGGATTTGGAAAGGGGGCTGTATTATTCGGGCGGGCTTCCTCGATAAGATTAAGACGGCTTATAATGACAATCCCAAGTTGGCGAATCTGCTGCTGGCTCCTGAGTTTACGCAGACGATTTTGGATCGACAGGAGGCTTGGCGAGAGGTTTTAGCTACGTCTAATTATTTGGGAATTCCGGTTCCGGCTTTTAGTGCTTCGCTGGATTATTTTGATAGCTATCGGCGAGCGAGTCTCCCGCAAAATCTGACGCAGGCGCAACGAGATTTCTTTGGCGCTCATACCTACGAACGGGTAGACAAGCCGAGGGGTGAGTTCTTCCATACGGAATGGACTCAGGTGGATAAGGAGTCGTTGCAAACCGGAACGACGGATTAAGTAAGACTGATTCAAGGGGCGCGACAGTTCGCGCCTTTTGGGTTTTACTGGATGAGAAAACCTCGATCTTGATGTAGCAGAACTGATGCCTAGCCATTCTATCCCTGTTGATAACGGTCAATCTGACTTGCTGGTAACGATCGCGCATGAGGGTTGCACGGTTACAGTTCAGGAAAATGAGGGGCGAGATGGCAGGGGGGCGACGGTTTCTCATCAAGTCTATGAGTTTGCTTCTGAGACTGAAGCCCAGAGATTTTACAGCGCGAAAATTCGCACGCTAGATCCGAGTTATGCTTTTCCGACGGCGGAGTCTGTTTATCTGGAGTTCTCTGACGATCGCGCTCATAAGTTCTATGAAGTGACAACGGTTGGGTTAACGGTGACAATTCGTTACGGGCGCATGGGTGCAGCGGGACAAACTTCTAGCAATACCTACGATACGGTACAACAAGCGCGGGCGGCGGCTCAACAGAAAATTAATGAGAAGCTCAAAAAAGGCTATGCGCGATCGCAACCGTCTAAACCCAGTCGAGAAGCGATTCCCTATTGGCTCCCTGAAGATTTTCGCGTCTATATCAACGAGCGGGGTATCGTCGGAAATCATGCTGGCGGGATGCGGGAAGTTGAGGGGCGAATTCTGCCAACGGTGAACCAATACCGGGGTGTAGATGGCGGATATGTGGCGTTTTACTCGCGAGATCCGACAAAGGCGGTGTATTCGGTGGGGGGTGGCATTTATGTCGTTGGGCAAATTCGCTTGAAAGGGAGATATAAAGGGCGAATTTTTCATCCAGAAGGCTACGAAAATCAGGATATCAGCGCGGCTCAAGAGTTTAAAGAATTATGCTTTAAGACCTTTGGCGTGCAAGGATGGGCGGGTGGGGACACAGGAGGCTGGTTTGGTCGGTAGTTGGCGTATAAGACGCTATCGTTTTTGTCGCCTTAAAATAGGATAAAAGCGATCGCGCGTAGTTTGTATGAGTAATGACGATCTCGACTTATTGCTAGAAGATTTGAAAAGTCCGACTGAGCGGGTTCGCCAAGAAGCCACCCAACAGTTGTGGCAGCGTTGGTTTCACCAAAAGGGAGTTATGGGTTTGGAGTTGTTGCAAAAAGCCCAAATTCTCTTAGAATCGGGTGAAGCAGCAGAAGCTGAAGCCATCTTAACGAGAGCGATCGCAACGTTTCCAGATTTTGCGGAGGCGTGGAATCGGCGGGCGGTGCTGTATTATTTGCTCAAAAACTACCGAAAGGCGATCGCCGATTGTCAGCAAGTTTTACGCTTAAATCCGGTACACTTTGGGGCGCTGCATGGTTTAGGCTTGTGTTATGCCGCGCTCGGAGATTACAGCGCTGCGATTGATACTTTTCGCAAGGCGCTAGAAATTCAACCCCATGCGATTGAAAATCAGCGCCTGCTCTTAGAGTGTACGGCAAAGTTGAGTTAGGGAAGAACGGTAATGCAACTGACTTGGCATTCTAGGTGGCACTCAACGATAATGGCGATCGCGGTTGCTGCTCTCTGCGCGGGGGGAATTGCAGCCTTGCAGATCCCTCAACTCAACGAACTCAGAAATGCCGGAGAACTGCTGACACCCCAACAAGCAGCACGCAATGTTGAAAGAGAAAGATTGCAGTTAAATTTATTGCAAAGACTTCCCACCGTCGGGTTTGATAATGTTATTGCCAATTGGACGCTAATTAATTTCTTTATCTACCTAGGCGACGATGTAGCTCGCGGTTATACAGGATATCAACTTAGCCCAGAATACTTCAGAATCATCATCGATCGCGATCCGCGTTTTGTCCAAGCTTATTTATTCATGTCTTCCGGGGTTTCGCTTTACGCTGGCAGACCGGACATCACGGTAGAATTAACCGAGCAAGGTTTACAATACATCACGCCTACAGTTCCCGATAAATCTTATTATGTTTGGCGCTATAAGGGAATCGATCAGTTACTTTTTTTAGGCGATAGTCAAGGCGCTCAACAATCTTTTGAAACCGCCGCAGAATGGGCGCGTTTATATGATGATGAAGAAAGCCGAACTGTTGCCGAAGTTTCTCAGCAAACGGCTAATTTTTTAGCCAATAACCCCATTAGTCGCCGCGCTCAAATTAATTCTTGGGCTTTTATTTTTAGTGCAACCGGAGATCAAAAAACGCGCGAGATAGCCACTCAACGCATTCAGGAATTAGGGGGAGATATTCGGGCGACAGAGATGGGAGGCGCGCAAATTCGCTATCCAGAAGGAGATTAAAACTTAGGGCGAAAAGACGGAAAGGCGATCGCACTCAGTTATTGGAAGAGTTGCTGCTGGCGCGATCGCGCTAGCATTTTCGGCATCTAAAATAATTCTGGCTTGGATTCGGGGAAGTAATAATTGCCATTGTTTTTGACTGAGGGCAGGTAAAATAGAAATTTCGGGCCCTTGTTCTATTTCTAACTCTTCTTCCATCAATAGGTTAAAAGCAAGACTAGAAATTGCTGAATCTACATCTTCTAAAGAACTCCCAGTCGCGTCTACCAACAACGTCATGCGATGGCGTTCTGGATGCGTGACTAAGGTTCGCAGAACCTGTATTAAGCTTTCTGCTAAAACCTGTTCCTCAGCCGACCAATCGGGGAAAATAATCCAGTTAATCTCATTCAGTTTAAAGGGTTGCAAACTGGCTTCTAGCAACGCCGTTTGCACGCGATCCGCCATTTTGTCCCAAGAGAAGGTTTTGGCGCGTTCTAAGCCTGCTTGAATCAGCGATCGCCGTATGGTAGGCTTTTGGACCTCACACATCGCGTTAGCTAACCCTTCAGCGTCATCATCTTTGACGTAAATTGCTGCATTTCCTGACACTTCTGGAATAGAAGCATTGGGGGTGGTAATAACGGGACATCCGCAAGACATGGCTTCTAAAACGGGAAGTCCAAAGCCTTCGTACTTAGAAGGATAGACGAGCGCGATCGCACCAGAGTAAGCGGCTCTTAATTCATCATCGCTGAGTTGCAGCATATGCACAACCACCCCAGGTGTATAACTGCGTAACTCATCTTTTAAGAAAGCACCGCTACCCGTACAAACAATATCAAAACCTCTAGCGCCGTATAACTGAGAAAAGGCTTGAAAGAATAATGCCGTATTTTTATAACCCCCACTTAAACCCACTGCAAAAAAGTAGGGTTTGGCAATACCATACTTAATCAAAAATTGGTTGATTTCCATAACGCTTGCAGGATAGAAAGATTCTGCAACCCCACAATGCGCGACTGTAACCGACTCTATTGGAATATGCGGGAAAAATTTAGATAGATCGCGGGCTGTATTTTCGGAGATAGAAAGATAGGCGCTAGCTTGTTGAATTGCAATGTGTTTTTCGCGCCACATCGGATGATTCATATCCCAGTTCAACACCTCTGGAATCATGTCATACGCCATAAAGGCTGAAGGCGTAGAAATAGGCGTTGAATAGTAGGTTGAAATAAATAAATCTACCCCTTCTTCATCGCAGATTTGCTGTAACATTGCTCGATCTGCTTCGGTGTTATTGTAGTCATAAGCCGGAATTGTTCGACTATGAATACCCGGAACTTGAGGAGCAGAGTTAGCTCGATCTAAAACAATAATATGATCGGCAAAATCTCCTTTTACCCATTCTTCTAGCAAAGATCGCCAAACGCGAGCAATTCCAGTTTGATATAACTGAAAGAAAACGCCATCAATCGCAATAATCGGTTTTGTAGGTTGATATTGTCTTGGCTGTGCTTCTGGAGGATAAGGGGTTTGATAGAGGGTAACTAAGGTTTGAATCAGTTGAGGATTTACGAGGTCTGTAATTTGTGCTTGATTCGCTGTAAAATCTGCTTGCGCTTCGGGATTTTTAGGATCTTTATGCGAGCGATCTAAGGCTTTGAGGAATTCAAAAATGGGTTCGTCAACTTGAACATTATAGTGTTGAAAGATAGCTTGTTTAACGGCTTGTGCTAACTTTTGACGTTCTTCTAAAGTTAGGGGATGATAAATTGGGGAAAAATAAGCAATATCATTATAAGCAGAAATAGCAATACTGAGATGAGGATATTCTCCTTGCAGTTGCGGTAAGTTATCGCTCATCGCAATCTTGCGGTAGCCGTCTTTGAGTTGACTGGGATGACGATGCAGGCGATTAACGGTAATATGATGCAGGGTTTTAACCTTTCCTAAAAAGGCGATCGCAGCTATCATTAACCAATCTCCTCCCATCGTGCGATAGGTGGGAACTTGGAGCAGTTGATGGCGACGCATAACGCCGTAAAAGGTACCATTATCCGTGACTTGGGAATAGTAGGTAATGACTCTTTCACTGGGGGAGTCTTGAAGTAAGTCAATAGGCAAGCCTTCATAGAGCAAGCGATCGTCATCTAAAATATATCTGGCTCTTCCCGCAACAAGTGCGTAATTCGGGTGATTCTGTAAAACCTCTACGCATTGACTGATGTAGTTCGGATCGAGCCAATCATCATCGCCTAACCACATAAAATACTCGCCTTTTGCTTGCTCAACTAAAAAGCGAAAGTTTAAAGTTGCGCCAATATTTTCGGGCTGTCGAATATAGGTAATTTGTGAATATTCTTGGCAAATATCAGAGGTGCCATCAGTAGAAGCATTATCAGATATGATAATTTCTAAATTTGGATAATCTTGGCTTAAGAGGGATTCTATCGATTGTCTAATATACTTAGCTCGATTATAGGTAGGAATTCCAATACTAACGAGCGGGAAACTAGGAGTAGATGGATTAATCTGGTTTTCGGTAGAATTTGCAGACTGAGGATGATTCATCGCTCTTGCTCTTAATATAATCTGGAGGCTGAAGGTAATTTGAAATGCTAACTTTTAGACTGGTTTGCAGTTTTGCCTGAGTCGAGTTGGCACAAAGACGAGCAGATTGCGATCGCTCTTTTGTCCAAACTGGGTATCCTAACCCTATAGACTCTAGGTTACATCAGGAAAACTCAGCAATGCAAAAGGTTCAGGCTAACTCAGAATATCAAGATCAGCTTGACAGACGTGCTAAAACGCAGATGTTGCAAAGAGCGATCGCCGCTATTGGGTTACTCTCATTTTTGGGAGGTGCTGCGTTTACCGCCTTTGACTCTGTGAAGCAGATCGCAAAATCGGGTTTAACCCCCACAGAAGTTACAGCCCCTACCGTAGAAGATCAACTCGCCTCCCAAGAAAAAGGTTTCCAAAGTGTTTTAGCCAGAGAACCCCAAAATGCAGTTGCTTTAGAAGGCTTGGCACGGGTACGTTGGCAACAGAATGACTTTCAAGGTGCCTTAGAACCCGTAGAAACCCTAGTCAAGCTTTACCCAAATCGTCCCGAATTTCAATCGCTTTTAAGCCAAGTGCAAGAAAAACTTGCAGAGACTCAACCCTCGCAATAACGCTGCCACATTTGTTCGTAGGCGTTTTCCATTTCCCTGGCGAAGCGCTTACCATTCCAGAGGGGGGCTGTTTGTCGCGATCGCAATAACTTCCAAGTCACGAGTTGGCGTAAACTCGGATCTAGCCCCAAGCGTACCCCCCACTCTACATACTCCTCATCCGTCCAAGCAATCCCTTCAGTTACCCCAGCATTCACCAGCATCGTATAACTATTGCGGCTCGAAAACTCATCCCCCACCCGCGTCACTAAGGGGATACCCATCCACAAGGTTTCTAGCGTCGTAGTGGCCCCATTGTAAGGATAAGTATCTAATACCACATCCGCAATATTCAAATTTGCTCGATGGATCGGTTCAGAAGGAACCCCCGGTAAAAACCGGAACCGATCTGGGCTAATTCCTTCTTCTGCTGCCAATTCTAAGAAGAAACGTTTCACAGAAGTCTCGTCTGCTAATCCTTTGACTGCAAAATAACTATTAGGAACCTGTTTAAGAATTTGCAACTGCAAGCGCGTGGTTTCCCGATGGCGCTTATACCCCCGTTGGGCGCTAAAGTAAACAATGGCATCCTCTTCAAGCTCAAAATCTTCCCGTCGCCAAGTGGGAACCGCCACCTCAAACCCATCTACGGCTACATAGGTTTGAGGAAGTCGCCAAATTTTTTCGCGGTAGTAGGTTGAAGCTGACTCCGGTAAAACATAAGGATCGGCAATATAATAGTCAATCGCAGGGACACCCGATGCATCCCAACCTAACCAAGTGACTTGAATGGGTGCAGGTTTGAGCGCCATTACCTCACAGGTAACATCCAGGGTAACGCTATCAAGCTCGATCAAGATATCAATCTCATCTTGAAAGATTTGCTCGGCAATTTCTAGCGTCTCGCCTTTGAACTTACGCGCCTCGGTAAATTGATTGACATACCACTCCTGAATCGGGTCATCAATGGCTTTGTAGCTGATAAAGTAACCGTAGAGTTCCACGCGATCGCGATCGTGATGGTTGAGCAACCACCGTGCTAGCCACCCCACTGAATGCTGACAGAAACAGTGGGAAATATACCCCAGTCGCAAAGGGCGTTTATTTTCCCGTCGCTGGCTGCGCCACAGTTGATGGCGTTGAGCATAGCGTTGAGCAGGTTCGGCGGCGTAGGTTTGAACGTTATCTTGAAACAGTTGAGCAAGCTGATTTTGTAAGAGACGGTTCCCTTCAGCTTCATCTCGCAGATAGGGGAAAAAGAACGCCGCGTTAATCAGCCGTAACGCTTGAACTGAAATCAGATTTAATGGATACTCGGAGACGATCGCCTGTAGAGAGTCTTCCAGCTTACCTAACCACTCTAGCGCCTCATCCCAATAGCCTCCCGCATTCATCAACCCCCGCATGACGAGATGGTTAGCAAAAATTTGCTCTAGTCGATTTTGCGATCGCTCGTAGCATAGTTTGGCGGTAGCAATACCCTTTTCATACTCCCCCGCATTCTGATAAAAAGAGGCTAACTGCGTTAAGGCTTCAGAATGATCGGGATCGAGTTTCAAGCTTAACTCAGCGTAGCGCATCGCGAGTTTTGGGCGTTTCAGTCCATAATTGGCTTCTAAGGCTGTCACCAAGAGCAAGTTAGAGTAATCTTGAGGTGAAGTTGCAAATGGCAAACAGGCTTCTACGAATTCTAAGGAGAGGGGATCTAAGGGCGCAAAGTCTAAAACCTGTCCGAGAACGTGCAGGAGTAAATCAGAGTTCACCTCTATTTTAGGTAAGGAGCGCAATTGCTCCAAAATTCCTAATGTTTCCAGATCCTCGCCTGAATAGTTCTCTAATTTAACCGCCAGTTGTACCAACAACAGCAAGTTATTAAAATTGTCGGGGATTAGTTCTCGAATGTGTTGGCGAATTGCCCAAGCTACAGCGTAGTTTTCCTGATAAGCTTGGCGTTCAGCCTCTTGATGCAAGACTTGCACGAGTTGCAGGGTGTGCGCTTCTATTTCTTCTGGCGCACTTTCTGCGATCGCCATAAACCAAGTCGCCTGTGCTTCGGCTTCTTGTCCCTGCAATACCAAGAGTAAACCTAGGTGCCAGTAATGAGCAAGACGATCTGGCTCTTGGGCGATCGCCTGTTCGTAAAGGCTCGCCGCTTGAGTATAATCTCCTTTATCCCAATACTGTTGGGCTTGTTCTTGCCATTGAGGATTCATAAATTAAAGCGATGTCTCTTTTTTACTATATTAAAAAAATAGGGGATGTCAGTGACTCCCCCATTTTCTACAAGCTTTAGATTGTCAAAATGCTTCAACGTAACAGATTGACCAAATTCTACTTGATCGCATTCCAACCTTTAGCCTCAAGATTACCTGCTGTTTTCGGGAGAGCAGTTAAACCAGGACCAGGAGCTGGATCGTCACTACATACATATCCATCAGAGGTGTTAGTTCTCGCAGCTACCGCAGGAAACACAGTAGTACCTTGAACAGCGTCTGCAGAGGTTCCTGTTTTAGCAGCATTACCCACTGCTTTACTTTCACACAAGATTGCCAGCGAGGTAACTTCAGAGGTAGCGGCTGTACCAACTTGACCTAACCAGGTCATCCCTTGATAAGAACGCAAAGGTATTTGTAAAGAACCAGCGCGGCTAGATGCAGTAGTGCTGTCTACCCCTGTACGAATACCATAAGCGTAGTTCTCAGTTTGAGTGCTAATCCCTAGACCTAATGCACTAACATCAGAGGTAAAGTTTCCTCTTTCCATAATTGCAGCCTGTTGAGCGCGGTTCAAAGAACCCACATAGGTTCTTGCTTCAGACTGTTTAGCTTTGTTGGCTTGGTTCAGGAAGGAAGGCAGTGCGATCGCAGACAGAATACCGATGATGATGATAACAACTAAGAGTTCAATTAGGGTGAAGCCTTGTTCTTCTTGCTTGTCGAGTAGGTGTTGTAAGAATTTGGCTTGAAAGTCGCTTTTCATTTAGGTTTTCTCCTTGAGGGGGGGGATGCTTCTAACTCCTGTAGGTAGATTACCCACTTGCGATCGATTTCATATCACTTCTGCCAAAAAATTTTTCCTGATTTCTGAAACTGGCTCAGGAAGCACGTTCTAGGAAAATGTATCCCAACTCTTCTAATCCAACTAATAGTTGCGCGATCGCTCCCCAAGCTTCTTGCTCAGTAGTAGGCTCTAATGTTAAGGGATTTAACGGGCGAAGACGCTGCCAATTTTCTACTAGTGCCGACACGGGTAAAATTTGGGTGACTAAAGGTAGCAGGCACGCCACCATCAGGCTATCGACAACCAGAGGGCCCGGTACAATCGGGAGAAACTGAGTCAGTTCTAGAGCCTGCTGCTGCACAATAGCGTTTTGCATTGTTTCATAGAGAGCAGGGGTTCTCAGTTGAGGATGGAACGACACCCGCGCGGTTTGCCAGTCTGCATCTGTCCATTCTGCTGGAGGTTCTTCAAGTTCTGCTAATTGAGGGTGTCCGCACCAAAATTCAAGGGTAGGATGGATGGGGTTTAGCAGTTCAAACAGTTGTAACTGTTCGCTGAGAGACATCTCTGCAAGGCGTAGAGTTAAGAAAATGGGGAGATCCTCAATATCTTTAAAAAGCCTTTGCAAGTCCCACTGCTTTGCCTGCACCATACTGATAAACTCTAGGTTAGCCGCTTCCATAGCATCAAACAGTTCTGGGAATCGAAACCCTCTAGCATGGTTGAATAGGTAGTCTCGCACAATGGCTGCGTCTCCAGCTTCCGTACTGTATTGGGGTAGCCAGGTGAGTTCTTTTAACATGCTGCCGTTTTTGAGCAACCCCATGATTTCCCGCACTTTAGCAACTTCAGCTTGACTTGGAGAGTTTTGAAGTAAGCCTAACTCAGCAAAAAAGCGCTGGGCTTGGTAGTTATAGAAACGCGCGATCGCACTATCTACCTTAACCCGGATAATTCCTTCAGACTTGAGTTTAGATTGAAGGGTTTGTAAACCAACCGCTGCATCTGGAAATTGGTCGAGAACATTTTCAACGTTAATGTAGTCAAATTCTCGATCGATCTTTTCTAAACGATCGAAAGATAGAGTTTGAAATCTAACATTTTCAATTCCATGATATTGCAAGCGTTTTTGAGCAAGTGCAACCGCCGCATTTGAGCAAGCGACAGAAGTAATTTCAGCATTAGGATTTGCTAACGCTAGTGCTAGCGTGCTGTAACCACTTGCAGATTGTAAATCAAGAATTGATATTTCTTGTAAGTCAACTATTCTTCGTGTTCTTAAGTAACTAGCCGTCGTAAAATTGTAAGTATAAAGAAGAACTGGATTTTCGTAAGGAGTTTGTTCTAAAGGAATTTCTAAAATAGCACTATTCATATAACCTTTTCTTTAAATCAATGTGGCATCGACACTTGACGATTCATTTCTCTATTTTTATTCATCTACCTCTATAAAGACAACACCCGCCTCATGTATTTTTTCTAAAGCTTGCTTTAATTCGATAAAAGCCTCTTGAGAATCTTTAGTTTCTAAGGTTATTGGATCGATAGGATTAATTTTCAACCAAATTTCTAATAAATCTGTCATAGTCATCGATTTTTCCCAAAGCGGGAGTAAGCAAGCCGCTAAAGATGAGTCTAGAGGAACTGATTCTGTACTTAAAGGTAATTGATAACCCCACACGATAGAATTTTTGTTTTTGATACTTTGAATAATTTGAGCTTTTACCGCTTCTACTTGATGGCGGGGATGTAGGCTAACCTTCGCTTTTCTCCATTCTATATCGCTCCATTTGGCAATCGGCAATTTTTCCTTTTTCACTTGAGGATTGCCACACCAAAAATCAATGAGTCGATGAGAAGAGTGCAGCATTTCAAACCATTCTAAGTTTTGCCGTTTAGGAATGTCTTCCCAATTAATTCCTAGTAGTTGACTTGCTCGATCGGAGTCTTCAAATAAATCTTTAACTTGCCAGGTTTTGTTTTGAATCATTTCTATATGTTCTAACCCGGCGGCATCTAATAAGTCAAACATCTCGCGAACCGTAAAACCGCGATCGCCTCTAAGAATATGGTTGGCTAAAATTCTTTCTTCGTTCTCTTCATTAAAATAGCGATCGTCCCAAGAGCGTTTTTTCAACCATACTTCATCTTTAATCGCTGCCATAATTTCTCGGACGGCTTGGACTTCTTCTTCTTGTGGCGCGTCGGTTCTGACACCTAATAATGTAAAGGCTTCTTGGGCGATGTAATAAGTGAGTCTTTGGCTGAGGCTGTGGAGGTTGGTGCGGATAATGCCTTGGGGGGTTAAGACGGCTTTCATTGCCTTTAATCCTTCGAGAGGATCGGGCAATAGATATAGCACTTCGTCGCAGTTAATATAATCGAAGCGATGGGGTAGATCGGTGAGTTCTTCGAGTTTCATGGCGTGAAACTCGCCGTTTTCTAAGCCGTGATAGCGGAAACGGTCGCGGGCTAATTCTACCGATTTTTCGGAGATGTCGATACCAATAATTTGAGCGCCGGGGTTGGCTTCTGCGAGGAGTAAGGCTTTGTATCCGCTACCGCAACCTGCATCGAGGATAACTTTGCCTTCGGTGCTGACGACTTTTTGATCTCGGATGTAGTAGGGGGTGACTAGGCTGTGAATGTAAAGCTGGTAGGGGGGTTCGTCTTTGGGCGATCGCTCTAGCGGTATTCTGGGATAAGGGGCTGTATTGAAGTGCTGGCGTAGGTTTTCCACCATTTCAGCCGTTAACTTACTCATGTGCTTTTGTCCCTAGATGCTAAAAGCGTCAATCCTAATCTTTCACCATCATAAAAGATATCCTGACTTGCTTCGCTCACCGTTGCCTGTAAATCTCAGTTATACTATATTAGTCGTAGTCGTTATGAGTTTAGTTAAATCCTATGGCAAATCCGGCGGTAGAAAATCTCATTATTATTGGTTCAGGCCCCGCAGGTTACACAGCCGCAATTTATGCAGCCAGGGCAAACCTGAAGCCTGTTGTCTTTGAAGGCTATCAAATGGGCGGCATACCGGGCGGACAACTCATGACCACGACAGAGGTTGAGAACTTCCCCGGCTTTCCGGAAGGGATTACAGGCCCTCAACTGATGCAGCGGATGAAGGCCCAAGCCGAACGTTGGGGGGCAGAACTCTACACCGAAGATGTGATTTCAGTTGACCTCAGCCAACGCCCTTTTACAGTCCGTTCTGAGGAACGAGAGTTCAAAACCCATAGTATTGCGATCGCAACAGGTGCAACGGCGAAACGTCTGAACCTACCCTGCGAACATCAATTTTGGAGTCATGGCATTTCCGCCTGTGCTATTTGCGATGGTGCAACTCCCATTTTCCGAGGCGTAGACCTCGCCGTCATTGGGGGTGGCGATACGGCGGCGGAGGAAGCCATTTATTTAACCAAATACGGTTCCCACGTTCACCTGTTGGTTCGTCGTAACGAATTGCGGGCGTCTAAGGCGATGCAAGACCGCGTTATCAACAACCCGAAAATTACGGTTCACTGGAATACCGAAGCCGTCGATGTGTTTGGTGAAGCCAACCACATGAAAGGGATAAAACTCCGCAATAATCAGACGGGTGAAGAAAGCGAATTGCACGTCAGAGGGTTATTCTACGCCATCGGTCATACACCCAATACCCAATTGTTCCAAGGTCAGCTTGAACTGGATGATACGGGTTATATTGTCACCCAACATGGCTCTGTAGAAACCAGCGTTGAAGGGGTTTATGCGGTGGGAGACGTGCAAGACCACGAATTCCGCCAAGCGATTACAGCCGCAGGTAGTGGCTGTATGGGCGCGATGCTAGCAGAACGCTGGTTATCGGTGAATGGATTAGTCCAAGAATTCCATCAAACTGAAACCGAAGCAGCCGCGCCAGAAGCCCCGAAACAGCAAGCGACTGACCCAGAAGCTAGCTTTGATTTGGCGTCTACGCATCATGAGGGCGGTTATGCCTTACGGAAATTATTCCATGAGAGCGATCGCCTCATCGTAGTGAAATATTCTTCCCCCACCTGCGGGCCTTGCCACACCCTCAAACCCATCCTAGCTAAAGTGATTGATGAGTTTGATAGCAAAGTTCACTACGTCGAAATCGATATTGAACAAGACCCTGATATCGCTGAAAATGCCCAAGTTACGGGAACGCCAACGGTACAGTTCTTCAAAGATAAGGAACTTCTGACCGAACTTAAAGGCGTCAAACCCAAAAGTCAGTATCGCGAACTGATTCAAAGCAGTTTGTAATTCCCTAAAAGTCCAGAAACCGGGTTTCTCGCCAAGCGATCGGAAACCCGGTTTTTTAGCATAGACTAGGATTGAGTTTTATAGCTGTACTCAGTAAGGTTAGGACAGAAGTGAACTGCTAAAAGAATGAGACTCACTCGGTTTTAACTCAGCACTCAGCACACCGCTACGCGGAAGCAAGCTACAGCACTTTCCACTCAGCACTTTATAGCAGCGGTAGTAGAGAGCGATCGCACTTCTGCCCGAACCGCCCGGAACATCCCAAAGCGACACAACCCCGTCCCAAACGCCAGCCGCATCAATAACAGAGTTGGGACTTCTCGCAGAGATTTGAGAAAGCCAAACCACCCAAACTTAATTAAACCATCGGGGCGAATAATCCCTTGCCAAATCGAATCCAACCAGGAAGGGAGAGTTTCTTGAGTCCAGTCATCAGTTTTGACTTCCCCTGTTGCTAGCCCAGTGGCGGCTAAAAGTTCGGCAAATCCTTCTATACTGGCGAAAGCTGGATGCGACCACTGATCGAGCAATTGCTTCATGACCAGTCTTTCCCAGAAGTTTAGCGGCTTTTGACGGTCATCGCGCTGGTTCCAGTCTGCCACCACTAAAATACCACCCGGCTTGAGAACGCGAATTAACTCTTGAGCAAAAATAGCCTTATCGGGCATATGCGGTCCAGCTTCAATCGACCAAACCACATCAAAGCTAGCATCCGGGAAAGACATCGCCATCGCATCATCAACCTGAAACTGGGCGTTCAAGTCTTCAGGAGTCAGTTCTTGGGCGCGTTTCACCTGTTGGGGACTAATGGTAATCCCTGTCACTGCAAACCCATAATCTTTTGCCAAAATACGGCTGCTGCCACCAATACCGCAACCCACATCTAAAACGGTGGTTCCTGCGGGTAATTGGTCTAAGCCTCCCCACCGAACCATTTCATGGACAAAATCCGATTTAGCGACGCGGAAATCTTTGCGTTGCGGCGGCGAACCATAATGGCCTAAGTGGATATGGTCGCCCCAATAAAATTCTAAAATCCCGTCATCAGTCCATTCGTCATAGGACTGGGCGACAGAATCAGCCGATTGATAGCGGCGAGGGGTGAGAAGATAGAGAAGAATTCCGGCAATCAGGACGGCGAAAAGCGTTCCTAAGAGTAAAAATAGAGGCATGGATGCGATTTTGCGTGTGAATCAACCTTTCGCATGATATCGCGCCTTTCTGGGGCTTGCTTGGCGTGAAAGGCTATCCTTAAAAGCTATACCATAGGCTGTTAGTTCTCTGCGATCGCAATCCATGACCTCACTCCGCAACAACTTTCTGCGCCTGATACGCCCTGCAACTCGTCCCAACCTCTCAATGCAACTCATGACAGTGGGGGCTGTCATTACGGGGTTTTTCCTATTGGTAGCCTTACTCGCCCCATTACTCCAAAGTTGGGGATGGATACAAAGTCCCACGGAATCTTTAATTAACCCCATCCACGCCGAACCCTCCGCCCGCTATTGGTTTGGGACGAGTCGCCAAGGGTATGATGTGTTTTCTCGAACGCTGTTTGGTTCCCAAGCCGCTTGGCAAGTTGTCATTCTCGCTACAGCCTTAAGCTTGTTAGTGGGCGTTCCCTTGGGGTTAGTCAGCGGCTACCTGGGGGGCAGATTAGACCGGGTGCTGCTATTTTTAATGGATACCATTTACACGCTACCCGGTTTGCTGCTGTCGATTACCCTAGCGTTTGTGGTGGGGCGAGGGGTCATCAATGCGGCGATCGCTCTCAGCATTGCCTACGTTCCCCAATACTACCGCGTCGTCCGCAACCACACCACCAGCGTTAAAAATGAGTTATTTATTGAAGCCGCCCAAGCAATGGGGGCCTCGACTTGGACAGTGTTAACGCGCTATTTATTACTCAATGTCATTCAAAGCGTTCCCGTCCTATTCACCCTCAATGCGGCTGATGCCATTTTAACCTTGGGGGGATTGGGCTTTCTGGGTTTAGGATTGCCCGAACAAACACCGGAATGGGGAAACGACCTCAGACAAGCATTAGAGGCCTTACCCACCGGCATTTGGTGGACAACCTTATTTCCAGGGATGGCGATGACGTTGATGGTGGTAGGTTTATCGCTATTAGGGGAAGGCTTAAACGAGTTTGTTAATCCGAAACTCCGGGATAAAGCCTAAAATAGGTCAGCAACATTTCAGGAACCAATATGGGACAAGCGCCCAAAACAACGATTGGGATTGATATTGGCGGATCGGCAGTTAAGCTAGGACGTTTTGACGAACAGGGGAATTGCCAGCAGTCGTTAAAGGTAGAAACGCCGCAACCCGCAACGCCAGAAGCCGTAACTGCGGTTGTTGTAGATGCGATCGCCCAAATTGACCCTCAAGGAGATTGTAGCGCCATTGGCGTTGGCGTTCCTGGCCCAGTCGATCCAACGGGCAAAATCTCCCAAATTGCCATCAACCTCAAAAACTGGCGCGATGTTCCCCTCGGTCAATGGTTAGAAGAAAAAATTGGAAAACCCACTATCCTAGCCAATGACGCCAACTGTGCGGGGCTAGGGGAATTTTGGATTGGGGCGGGGCGTTCGTTCCAAAATTTGATTTTACTCACCCTAGGGACGGGCGTAGGCGGCGCTATTATCCTGGATGGCAAGCTGTTTACCGGCCCGCGAGGCACCGCCGGAGAGTTAGGCTTAATTACCCTGGATCTCTATGGCCCAGAATGTAATAGTGGCAATCGCGGATCGCTAGAACAATATCTTTCCATCCAAGCCATTCGCCGCCAAACCAGTTTATCGCCTAGCGAACTCGGTCACTTAGCCCAGGTTGGAAATCATCAAGCCCTAGACTTTTGGCGAACCTACGGTCATTATCTGGGGGCAGGGTTAGCCAGTTTAATCTACGTTCTCACCCCAGAAGCCATCATTATCGGCGGGGGTATCTGCGAAAGCGCCCAATTTTTCCTCCCCACCACCCTCGCAGAAATTGAACATCGGGTTTTACCCACTTCCCGCGAAGGGTTACAAGTCTTAGTGGCGCAACTGGGCAACCAAGCGGGGATGGTTGGGGCTGCTAAACTGGCGTGGGATATCTGTTAAAACGTTGCCCTATCCTCCTGACTCGATGTAGAGAGCGATCGCTTTCCTATACTGAGTCATTGCTAATGTATTAATACATGCGGAAAAAATCTTGATCGAGGAGGATCTACAAGCCAGGGCTGCTTATATAAAGTCTTTTGGGATTATCCTTATCCATAAGAATTTTAATCAATACTAGACCTCCTGCATGAATCATGAGACATGGGTCAGTTCATAGTTGAGCAAACCAGCAATCAAGTTCAAGCGCAAGCCAAATCGCCTTCTACGGTTACGATAACGTCCTGAAAAGATCCGAAAA